>CAZLUF010000013.1:0-13314 GCA_964562645.1 uncultured Candidatus Peribacteria bacterium | reverse complement strand
AGCATGCGATCAAAATTCTGGAAAGCAACTGCATACGCAGCCTGTCGCTCCTGTTTTTGCCCTGGTGTTTCATCGGCGTACGTCACATCGAGCAATGGCACACTTTCGATCATCAAATCGGGTTCGATAAACCGCATGATCTCATCGTAGAGCCACTCCGGAGTACCCGGTTGGTAGATGTTCCTGGGCGGCGTAAACGATGTGGGGTTCGGTGTGGCCATCACACTATAGTACCACAAAATGCGTCTATAGGGAAGACAATGAAAACGACCCTGTGACCAATTATGTACAAAATGCTAAAATAATGTACAATAATCTTCCTAGACTGATCTTTTCATCACTTACCAGTACTCGGTAGCCGCCTGTGTATAGAGAGAGAATACGCAATCGGCTGCGGAGAACAAATTGAGAGTCCCGAGCACCACACCTAGGCCACCAGGCCACAGAAAAGGACGACGACTATGTTTCGAACGTTTGCACTCACCGTGATACTCCTCAGTGTCACGGGTCTGGCACAAGCCCAGACGCCCGGTAGCGCGCCAGCTACCAAGGACGATATCGCCAAGATTTTCGCCGAACTCAAGGGGATTAAGGATGACATCGGGGCGATCCAGACGGACATCAAGGCCATCAAGGCCGACCTCGCCGACCTGAAAAAGGTGGTGGAACGCCACGACACCGAGATCCGCGCGCTGCGCGCTGAGATTGATGCACTGAAAGCCCGTGGTACCGTGGTGACGGCAGCAACCCTGCCTACCCCGGCCACTGTTATCGTTAAAGTGCCCGTGGCCTACGGTGGCTACTACTGGAGCCCGTGCCGCAGATGCTGGGTCAGCCGACCCTGCCGCTGTTACAGCAACGGATGGTACTACAACCCCTACTTTGGGTGGTCTACGTACTGACTGCCAATTCGTTCACAATCCCACAGCCTAGGCCGTACCCCCACCCGGGGGTACGGCCGTTTTACAAGCGTGGACTCGCAAATTCACGCACTTCGTCACGCAACTGACTAATACTCGTTCGCAGAGTGGAAGTCTGTGAGCATAATTCGCGTAATAGTGACAGTAAGGGTGATGCCCGAGCTGCCCCAAGAGGAGGATTGGCTGCCTCCATCTCTTCAGTAATCTCATGAATCTGGCGCTCTACATCAACTAGCTCGCGCTCTTTTAACTCAAGTCGCTTTGTTAACTCTTGCCGGGTTTCTGCAGAGACTTCTATCACCCGACCATTCACACGGTAGCGACCAGGTTTATAGAAGGTAATCTGCCCCGAGTACGGACGAGGAGTGCCGTTACGATCGGTATTGGAATCGCGTGTGGGAATAACCCCGTGCTCCGAAACCAGGCGCATATCTGGGCTCCAACTAATCCGTCGACTATTAGGCTGGTAGAGCATTGAGGATTCCACTGAGCCATCCTCTTTTAATCGTTCGATACGAATTTGTGTATGGTCACCGCTGAGTGGTAGTGGCATGGCTACCGTGCGTACCGGTGCACCACGAGCCGACCATTCCAGGCGAGCTTGATCTACCGTTTGGAGCATTTGCTCCGCTTGCTGCATTTCGTACGGTGTGTTGCGAATTTGCCCCATATACACGCGGTCACCACGCTGGCTGGTGCGATCGGCAATTTGATCTAACCTGTCCGCCCAGTCGCGAATTTCGGAAAAGCGTGAACCATGAAAGCGTGTAAGATCGGGCGCTTCTAAACTGTGCATGCGAGGCCTTAAGCTACGAACCGTACCACGTGGGGCATAGCCATAGGGTGCCTCGCCACCAAATTGCACACCATCGTAGTATGCAGTACCCCCGCGCGCAGCCACGCTCTGAGCATGTGCTAATGCACGCATGTGGTTATAATTTGGCACACCTCCAAATGGTGGCGAAAAATACCTAGGACCACCGCCGCCACGATAAAATGGCAAACTATCTCCCCACAGCGCGCCTTGCCACGCTCGTTCGGAGCCACCAGCAAAGCTCATACCAGAATGAAAATCTGGCCCGCGCATGGCATATGGCGAACCATACATACGTCCATACGTACGTGGGTAACTCATGTAGCGATAGTTCCCGGGGTGGGCCATAGCCTCGCAAGGAGGCATACCATTGAGTGCTGCGTACCGCTGACGGAGTTGGGCGTGTATCGAAGGATGCGGTGTAATAGCTCCAAACCGTAACCAGGCAATCGCCGCTTGATCCAAGCTACAAATAGGCTGACCTGGGCACCAGCAAACATTCACACGCTCACAGGCATTGGGGCAAGGGCGCTGACAATATTTATCGGGGCACATAGCAGCCCAGCCCCGATAGTTCTCGGGATCTTGCACAATAGACGAACGCGGACCCGGCCCATAACCACGCGGTGTATTACAAGCACAGGGTGCGGCATCGAGACGATGCCAACACAAGCGATGCTCTAAAAATTTAGACGAGTGGTTCATGTAGGTGTGAATTTGATTATAATTATACTGTATTTCTCTATTTTTTGGAAGTATTTACATTTAAATTATTTTGTTGTATAATAAATATACTGCTGTTCGTTGGAATCGACGGCTAGGGCAACTTCGCCCATACAATCAGACCCCCCATTCCTAGTGAGGTGACCCGTGGAAACGCTCCGCAACAACTTCGAGACCATCGTGTACGTCCTGCTCCCCGTCCTGCTCATCTTCCTCGTGGTGATGGCCAAGCGGCTCAAGTTCAACATGGACAAAGGCTACGACAAGCCCACCGTGCTGATGCTGTTCACGCTGCTGTTCGTCTTCGTCCTTGGTGCGGTGTTCGGGAACTTCCCGAGCATCAGCAACAAGATCCGGCCCAAGCTCGCCAAGATCATCCCCGCCGAAAAGTTCGTCCGCACGCCCGTGCCGGAAGAGGACTTTACCGTCGTGGGTGATCAAATCGAGATCAAGAAGCCGGGTAACGAAGCCGACCCCAGCATCGTGTGGGTGATCACGGTGGACAATGCCGATCCCGCCGAGATCATCAAGCAAGGCAAGATCGTGACCGTCGGACACAAGCAGAAGATCCTCCCCGGCCAGATGCTGTACCTGATGGAAGTGAAAACCAAGCTGACCGGAAGCCCCATCCACGTCAGTGCGAAGTAACCCCCGCCAGAACCAGAACAGCAGAGGTTGTGCCCGCCCGGGCACGACCAAGGCCCCCGTCGCGAGACAGGGGCCTTTAAAAAAACCTATTTTCAGGGAGGAGTCATTTGCACTGGCACCTGGATGCTTGGGCCCCCGTTTGGCACTGTGGTAACAGGTACTGAAATTGAGGACGCTGGCGCAACTACTCGTACCATCGGCACACCTATGGCTGGCTGACCACCGCCAGCTAAGACCATCGGAATCGTAATTGATGGTTCGCCTGGTAAAGCAAACCGATGAGCCTGGCCAATATTGGCGTACCCAGCTGGCGCTAAAGCGGCCGGTACCATAATACCAGACTGACCCGGAGCAATTGGAGTAACAGGCACATTCACGACGGCAGTTGAGCCCGGAGGAGCAGGCATAAGTGGCACCGATAGATTGGGTCCGGCTGGAGGAGCAAGCATCATTGGCAAGGGCATACTTTGTATACCTGGACCCGCCAAGCTGACTGGGGCATTGATTGCTCCAGGTGTACCTGGTGCAACCAGTGTTACCGGACGAGTAATTCCGGCAATACCGGGTGGAACTGGCAAGCTTGGCACAGAAATGTTCGATACCTGTGGTAGGCCCGGCCGCACTGGTGGAGCGATTGTAGGATTTTGTGGCAACTCAGAACGATCAATGAGCTGATCTTGAATAAACTTGAGGACAGTGCGATCGTCACCCGCTGCCAACATCTTGCCGCGTACGACACAGTTTTGATACGCGCGTGCTAACACAGGATCATTACAAAGTTGCTGCATCCAATTACAACGTGCATCTCGGCGAGCCAGGCGTTCTACTACTAAGCGTACATCGGGATCACTAGGATTTTGCTCGCGGAAACGCGAGAAGAGCATATACGCCATGCTCTGAGCCGCTTGTTGGGCACGATCATTATTGCGTAGATATTGCGGAACATCTCGGCTGTTTCCAAACAGCATGGTCATATTAAGGCGCCAGGGCGAACCCGGAGGGCCATCGGTATTAAAGGCTGCGGCCACGCGACTCAACTTGAATCCATTGAGAAGTGTAAGCACCTCGGCCTCTTCTTGTACGGCATGCAAGTCCTCTTGGCTAGCAAAGCGTACCATGTCCGAGGCAATTTCTTCGGGAGTGGCTGTACCACCTAAGCCAACACGACGACGTAAGCTTGTACTAGCACCGCTCACAGATTTCACCGCATCACGAATGGCCAGCATGCCCGAGCCAAGTGGATCTTGAACTCCACCAATGTACTTAACACCCAAGTATGTCAAAAACAGGCCAGCAGCTGTTTTTTTATGCTTAAAGCCTGCGTAAGCCAGTAAGCCGATAAAAGCCATTTTTTCCCAACCTTCCATGCGATCTAAAAAGCCCACCGACTCGCGTACGCGCGTCTCGGTTTCGAGCCGTGTGAGATTATCAACGACGTTCGTAGCCACTTGCGTGTGAGCCAAATCCACTTGCCGTAATTGCTCCATTACCTGTGGGCTGAACACATTAAGATTTTGCGCGCCGACAAAGAGACTCACTGGTTCACGCGGCAATGGCACGTTCGATGGATCTTCGCGATGAGCTCGAGCTTGATCCCGATAGCGGCGCTGATCTGCCAGGTTACGACGATAGTCATCTACTAATTGAGTGTTATTGGTATTGCATCGAGTAAAGTAGTGATGCTGCAAACTTTCGCGCGCGAGATCTCGAGAGTTGCTAGCTACAGCTGGGGCGGGCGGTGGCAGCATACCTGTCATCATGCGTAACGCATCGATCACTTCGACATTAGGCGCACTGCCATCTGGCGTAAAGACCGAAGACACGCGACGGCTTCGCACAACTTCCGGAATGTAACTAGTCACATAGGCTTCAAACAGTGATTTTCTTTCATTCACTGGTAAATCCTTTAGTAAATTCAGCGGGGTAGAAGCGGTTCGAAAATTCGTCGTGGGAGCATCGGTAAAATTAATGGCACCCAAGGCATTGATCCACGCATCCTGACGAGTCAATTGGTCTAAAAGCTCAAATGTGCGTTCGCCCTCAGGCTTGGCTCGCAATTGCTCCGTCATTTTAGCTACCAGAGCTGGCGGAGCTGTGTTCACAAAACTCAAGGCCTGGTTCACAAACACATTGCGAGCGTTTGGATCGCTGGCAAACCAGTACGGAATGGGGCCAATAGTTCGATCGTTATTATGATTAAATAATCGACCCAATTCAGAATCAAAAAAACTCTTACCCGATACTTCGGTCTCTTGCAGAGAGTTAGGCACCGCGCGTATATCTACAGGGCCATGTGGACTAGTGCCTGCTGATAATGCACAAAGTCTTTGCTCTTGCCATATGCGAGTAGAGATAGAGCCGTCAAAGTATTTCTGGGTGTTCATAGACAAAAGTAATTAGTGGCCACCGTGGCCATGTGCATCGTGTCCGCCTCCGCCGCCTCCTCCTGTTCCATTTTCGTTATACATGCGTCTCACAATAGGTGCTGCCAAAGCTCCAATTACTGTACCTACTGGAAAACCTCCAAAAAATGTACCAGCTGTGGCACCAATAGCAGCAGTGCCCTTGTACTTCTTCACCGCTTCAGCAGTATATTTGACCGAAAACTGTAAGCTACGTGTAGGCCATGTAAGCGGATTATTTTTACTACCACCACCAACCACCATCTGCACTGCGCCCTTATAGAGCAGACGAGTGGCAAATCTAAACGGCCAAGCGACCGTGGCCAACGCTCTTTCCCCTGCCGAAACAGGACCATGGTCTGTCCATAGATGTAACGGTGGCCTGAGCCCATCTGTAATACCGCGCTTCCACCATTCTGGCCCAGTACCATCATGTGCTTGGTGAGCAGCATGATGTACGTGCTCTAATTGCAAGAGCACTTCGGCCGAACCTAACGCCTGATTAATCGATTGCATAGCAGTAGCCAAAGCTGGCTCTGGGTGATGGAGCAGGTGCTCCATGAGGTGCTCGAAATCGTGGTGAATAGCATGAATGAGACGCTCACCCGCAAAACCATGTGAATTGCGCACATGTGCAATATCACGTTGACGGCGCAAAAAAGCATTTCGATCGAAGTGCGCACGAGCAGCTATAGCAGCTGGTTGTGCGAGCAGAGTGGCATACGCCGTTTGCACTGTATCCAATAGTCTGTCGTGCTGCTGGTGTAAGCTATTGGTATCGCGAGATCCTTTGGTCATTTGTTGCATTTGCTCGGCCACAAAAGCCGTACGTGCTGTCACGTAAGTTGAGTTCCCCGCCGCCTCTTGTTTTTGGCGCTGCTCAATAACAGGCAAGAGTGCCTGAATATTCTGAGCCGAAAATAGTGCCTGATCGAGTGCCAAAAGACCCGGTTGTGTCATAGCCCGGGGCACATTGGCATTAGCTCGTGCATTAGAAAGAATCGTGACATAATCGTTCGCCTGAGTTGCTGTGACTAATCTATTACGAGCAAATCGACGACTGATGCGATTCATTTGATCATCACAGTACCCAGCATTCATGCCCACGGCATTCTGCCCACGTAATACAGCAAAAGACGACGAAAGACGACGGTGTTCGGTATCGTGCATGGCGCGCAATTCCGCAGCTGTTACACCTGGGTCGGCAATACGCGCTAAGAACGTGCGATGTGCCGTTTCGATTTCGGCCCGTGCATTACGGTAGTCTTCGTTATTAAACAGTGCATTAGGCCCAGGTGCGCGGCGAGCAGGCAACAGAGGCAAAATTACCCGCAGAGATTCTAATGCCGTTACTGCCGCATCGATATCACGACGATCAGCAGGCGCAACAGTAGCAAAACTAGGATCTGTTCGCACAATATTAATATCGTTAATAGCATTGCTTAAGTCAGCCAGATTCAACACTGCTGGCGGTACAGTGGCAGGCTGAAAAATATTGAAGTGCTGCTGCCCTGTACGTAGAGTGCCGAATGCATTCAAAGGATCAATGCGCTGCAAAACTGTAAAGGCTTGCATAGCACCTTGCATATGCGCTGCGTAGTTTTTTTCCATTTCTTCAGTTGGCATGGCATTTGCAACTACCAAGGTAGGCACCGTCGCCAAGAGTGCTGCATTGGCATCAGCTTGTTCTTTATTGCGCGTTTCGGTGAGGCGTTGTGTGTAAGCTAAAGTTACCGACCGTAATTCAGATAAGGCCAAGAGCGATTGATCAATTGCCTGTTGCAGCGGCAGCGGTAGGGCAGCAAATGCGCCACTGGCATGCAAAGCGATCAGTCTTCCATCCATCGCTGTCAGATCACCTGCCGTCAATGATGTATTACCGTTAATGGCCACTATGCAGATATTGGCCATAGCATTGTAAAATGTGCGATCTGGAGAGGTAGCTGGTTCATTTGCAGCTAATAATTGGAACGTGCGAGCCACGCCCCCAGCCAAGCGGTGATGCGCATCGCGAGCCTGGTCCAATGTCGTCAGTGGTACCACGGGTGTTGTACCCATACCTGTAAAACGACTAGCTGCTGCTGCCGCAGCATCGGCAGCTTCCAGCTGTGTCATATGCGGAAGGAGCACTGTTAATGAATTTGTCGCAACAATGGCACGATCAAGCGCTTGCTGTAATGGCACCAAAGTAGCACTGGCACGACGTGCAAGCAGTTCACCACGCAAAGTTGCCACATCACCAACGGTAAGTGGCACACTGCCACTCGCATAGTTGAGACACGTTGTAAACAATGCTTGGATAGCAGCATCACCTGGACTGAGTGTGAGCAACGATCGAGCGGCTTGTGAAACTTCTGCAAGTTGATCTCGGCGCTGATTACGCGCCTCTGGTAGCGTTGCCGCTGGTACAAACACAGGACCCGTAGCTGCTGTTAATAGAGCAGCAGCCGCATCTTGCGCTTCTTTATCGCGCTGTTCTTGGAGTCGTGTTTCGTACCTGTGTTCAAATGTACGCAACATAGCCAAAGACGCTATGGCGTTATCAATTGCGGTGCGCACTACTGCTGGTAGTGCAGTAAATGCTGGCGCAATGCGAATTCCATTAAGCTCTACCTGCGTTGCACCCAACTCCGCATCTGTAAGTACTCCGTCACTTAAGCGCTCCATGTACTGGCGCAATTCTGTTTCGTAACCTGTACGAGCAGTGCTCCCAAGCGGCTCATTGGTAGCCAAAAGACGAAATGCATTGGCCACAACTCCCGCGTGCTGCTCATGTGCGGTGCGTAGTTGCTCTAGGGTACTAAGCGGAGTAATAGGTGCAGCCGACACTGCTGCCAAAGCAGCACTGGCGGCATCGGCTGCCATTTGTTTATTGCGCTCCTGACGACTGAGATCATACCGAGTTTCGATGCCCTCAAGTTCTGTAAGAGACACCAAGGCTGCCTCGAGTGTTTGGCGAATAGGCAGTGGCAAAGTAGTAAAACTACCTGCGGCCCGAATACCTTCAAGTACAGTGCGAGTATCATTAATTTCCGTCGGACTTAGTAATCCATCGTTATTAAGGCGATCAAGATATTGATCGAATTGACCCTGGTACCTCACGCGAGTTGCTCCAGCCGGCTCGTTTGTGACGAGTAACTGAAAAGCTCGTGCAACCGTTCCTGTATGCAAAGTATGAGCTGCTTGTAACTGCTCGAATGTGGTAGCTGGAGCCAGTGGACCCGACGCTACTGTAGATAACGCGGCGGCGGCGGCTTCGGCCACCTGTCGATCTATTTCAGCTTGGCGTGCATTAGTAATAACCGGTAGCAGGGCTACTAATCCTGTAGCAGCTAAACGCGCTTGTCCTAGCGCTGCCTGACTTGTTACGGGCAAACTTCGCGTTGTTGCTGCGCTCACTTTACTAAGCCTCTGCTGAATTTCCGACAAAGCCGTAGCATCAATGAGTGTGGCAGGATTTGTAAAAGCAGCTGTGAGGGTAGCCAAATCTGCACCATGCACGGCATCCCCGGGTTTTTTGAGTAACAAAGCTCTAAAGCCTTGGAGCATTTGCGTTAAGTACTCAGAGTACCGCGTTTCCATTTCGGGCAGTGTCCTGGGGATACTCGGTACTGCCCCCAGTGACTCAGCAGCTACTGCATCTGCCTCGGCATCTTTTTCTAAACTATCAATGTGCGGATCCAGAACGCCCAATTTTGTCACAGCTAAGCGGGCGGCCGTAACAACTGTACGTAGCTGTGCAGCAATTCTCTGTTCCTCAGAGAGAGCATCGGGAGCTGTTGCAGCCGGAGCGAGTCTGGGTACTACAAACCGATCATGGGTATCTGCTAATTGTTTACGATACGCTTCATAATCTGCTTTTTTTCCAAGTTCTCCCGTAATTAATTTATTCATCAAGTCACCATAGGCAGTTTGGTGACGTGCCACTTCTGCAGCTACATCATCGTGTTGATGCAATGCCTCAAAAGCTTGCGCAGCAGTCTCGAGTTCTTTAGTACGCTGCTCTCGTAACTGAGCCGGATCTGATGTGGGTGTTGTAGCCAATCTCCTGATTATACCAAAAAACACCAATAAAGACAATAAAGACTACTGGCTGAATACACACACTAAAACGATCCCCCGGCGGTAAGGCCGGGGGTCGGGGAACGGGGGGGGTCAAATCACATCATCAGCCAGCCGATGAGCGCGACCAGCGCTCCGGCCACCACCACGATGACCCACGTGGGCACCGTGCCCGTGGACTTGTCTTCCGGTTTGTCTTCGTGCCCGTCGCGATCGTGACCCCGGCGGCGGCCGGGCGGGGTGTGTTCACGGCGGTCGTGACGCGGGTGGGAGTGTTCGTGATCGTCTTCGGCGACGACCCAGTCTTCGCCCACCAACTTCAACGGGGCGTGGCAGTGCGTGCAGGACCACGCCTCGAGGTCCGTGTCGAAGTCCTCGGGGAACGGCTGGTGGCAGTGGGGGCACTTCGGCCCGGCGTGTTCGGTCATGTTCTCTCCAGAATGCGGGTGTTGCGGTCAGGCCACGAGTCCGGAAAACCAACTCCGGAAATGCATAGCCTACCTGGCTGATGACAATGAACGACCACGAGTCGTTCCTCGTGTACCCGGCCGCAGTGGTCGGGCAATAGCATTATATAATATATAATTAAATCAGTCAATTTTTCACTTAACGCATCATATATACCAAGTCACTCGCTAACTACATTTGAAACGCGAATCCCCTGCTTTCTCTGCCCGAAGTTTCTACGCCGCCAACTGATTTAAACTCGCCTGGGTCCCTCCTTGCAAATTCGCCCGTAAACGTGCAATTTCTGCCGCTTCCGAACCTTGTTTTTCAGCTTCGGCCTGCTTGGTTAAGGCTCGTTCTACGGAATCAAATTGCTGGAGGAGAGCATCTTGCTCGGCCATGCCCTCACTTGTTACTGCCCGCGCACGAGCATCTGCATCGGCTGCAGTAGCATCAATTTGGTCTACCGTGCGATCCATCTGCTCATCTACAGCTGCAAGAGCACGATCGGTATTATCAACTTCGCTCAGCATCAACTCACCCAAACTCACACGTAGCTCAGCGCTTAAATTTGCTACCGAAGTAGCCGCCTCTAGGTACTCCTGTAGCTCACGGACATTCAGGCCTGTTTTTGCCTTTACTGCCTGAGCATCTAAGTCGGGCAGAGCATCAATAATGGGCTGCAATGCATGATTAGGCGTATGAACCATAAGAATTAGGCAGCAAGAGTAAGAGGTGTTTCAATGGCCAATTGAGCATCTCCCGCCTGACCACGCAGGCCATACTCCACCGTTTTTCCGGGGCGGGTAGCATCACGGAGTGTCACCACACCATCTTGTGTATCGAGCACGCCGTAGGCACCGGGATCTTCGCGCGGAACTGTGGGCACACGCACAATAATGTGATGACCACGAGTACTATGTGCGTGCTCCAAAATAACATCGACTTTGGCACCACTGGGCGTGGTAATACTGAGCTTTGTCCCTGGCTTGGCCTCTTTTTGTAAATACGACATTTTGGCTTTTTCATCAGCAAAAACTGGCTTTTGAGATCGCGTAGCCTCAAGCAGGCGATGTTTGCCTTTAGAATCCCTAAGTAAGCGTGCCTCGTAGAGTAAATCTGTACGATCGGCTCCAAAAATGCTGATTAGTTTTCGTGCCAAATCACTGGAGCCATTGATCACCGTATCATCAATGACGCTCGTAGCATCGGCAGCCGGTACACCCGCAGCCGTCAGTTCCTCGAACAAGCGCCGCTCAACCTGGTAGAGCTGCTGCATTTCGCGCACTTTTTCGGTACCTACACTGCGCTGTGTAGCTTTGATTGTCGACAGATACCCACGTGTACGAGCTGAATATTTAGGCTCACGCATGGGCGGAACTTTAAAGCCCAGTAGCGCTGCGGCTGCTCCCACACGCTTGCGACGCTCTACTAACTTATTACGTTGCTCCTGCAGGTATTCCATCTGTTCTTTGAGCACCTGATTATACACTCGCTCCAGTACTTGCTTACGAGTGGTTCGGTTGAGTGTCAGACCATTTTGAATTTGTAACTTTTCGTACTCACCTTGTAAGCGTTTTTGGGCTTCTTCCCAAATGACCGAATTGAGTGAACGCTGGCGAATTCCCAGCAGCCAACGCCAGGTACTGCCTGCCTTCTCTTGCAGTTTTTTAGCAATCTGTTCGGTGTGTTCGCGCAGTTGATCCTCAGGACTTTTTTGTTTACCAGTAGTCGCCCCCCGCTCAACGGCATCGAGCGTATCTTCGCGCTCGGCAGCGCCAGATTTATTTAAGCCAATTAAGCGGTGTTCGGACCAAAGCATAGTTTGTGTTTCCGCTCATTGTACCATTTTTTAAGCACTTTGAGAAGCTAGAGACACCACCGAACTAGTGACTACTTAAGCCATTAAGCCAATCGGCCGGGATTTTTGCCCGAACCAAAAACCTGTGCCAGCACCAGTAACACCAAGTACTAGTGCCACAATTAAAGCATCCCACGCCGAACTTGCAGGCTCTGCTTCGCTAGCATCCTCATCTTGTCCTGCGGCATAGGCTTGCTGCACTAGAGCAAGCATGCCACTGGAGGTAGTTGGACCAGCGGTTTCCATCACTACCTTAGCGCGCTTTGTGAGCGCTTTAGGTTTAGCACTGCGGGTCGATCTCTTAGTCGTCACGGTAGCCTTGCCAGACGACCGTGCTGAGGCTACCTGATTCACACCAATCACTTGATCATCTTTGGCCTTTTGCCACTGCAGTAAGCCAAGCGACTTCTCCCCTGCCAATAGCTCAAGACTGCCCGACGTATTATTGAGTGCAAAACTGCGCGGTAACAAAAATCGCTCCGTTGCATTTGCCGCCACCGATTGATTAGTAAAAGTAAAAGATTTGCCTTTGGCATTCCGTAAAACCATGCCAGTCAGGATCTGAAGTTGCGGACTGGTGTTACGAATTTCCACCCATTCGCGATCATCGTCTTTTCCGGCTGGATTGGGTAGTACTGCAAATAAGCTCACAGAACTCAAGAGTTCCACGGGCCAGGCAGCAGTTACAGGTGATACCTGTGCACTGAGCACTGCAGGCGATATCGAAGAATACGAACTGCTCTGGCGGTACAAAAAACTCAGTGCCGGAGCCACGACCGATGAGCTCGAAGCAGATGAGATAACCAAACTACTCTGGCTAGATGACGAAACTTCACTCACTTTGGTACCTGTAGGCACTACTTCCACTGTTAAATACCGATGGGCACTATTGCCACACGCGTTCTGCAGATCGACCTGTAAAGCATACCGCCCAACCGAGCTATAGGTATGACTCGGCGGATTACACGCCGAGGCAAACTCCCCATCTCCAAATGCCACCGTACAACTAGTGGGCTCACTGTGTAGTGGCAGCACATTGGTAGTAATGTTGAGCGACACGTGCTTTTCGGCCGAGAGTGTGCCCGACTGAATCTCTAAAAACGGAGACCACTCCAACTGTAGTGCTCGGCTCCCGGGTGTAGGAACACAAGCCAGCTGCCAAGCACCACTAGCCTGGCGCTGGTAACTAACATGGGTAGGAAGGCTTGGGTACGCCACGGTATCGAGCACAGCCTGCCCCGCACGCAACTCCAACGTGCCACCATTAGGGCTGAGGCTAATAGCCGTAAGACTCCGAGGTAGCAACAGGGCATTCCCAGCTGGTAACACAGTGCTCTCTACAAACTGATACGTATCTGCCTGCTCAACCGCTACCAGACTCACACCTTTAAGGGCGACTGCCTCTTCGCCGGTGTTATGGATTTCGAGCCACTGTGC
>CAZLUF010000012.1:8191-17118 GCA_964562645.1 uncultured Candidatus Peribacteria bacterium | reverse complement strand
ACAAGCTGCCCGCGCCTCCTCCCGTGCACTCCTTGCTGCTCGCGGGGCCTACCTTACTCGCCCAACGGACAATGTGGCCCGTGGTGCACTTAAAATTACTGAGGCACTCCACACCATGACCGATGGCTATACAGCCGGTAGTATGCAGAACTACGAGGAATCGATTGCTAAGAGTAAAGAGGCTTGGAACCTTGCCGAGAAAGCTAAGTCGTTCACTCCCAAAGTAAATACGTACGCGACAGCTATTCAGCAGCTCTGCAAAACCATGGCCGACAAAGCACGCAATCCTGGAACTAATTAATGTAATTCGTGTCTTTCAAAATCCCTTCTCTACCGAGAGGGATTTTTTTTAAACCTTTTTGGTACAGATAGGAACACAGCTTCTGTGCCGCCTGTTGGTTGCTTAGTGCTATAAAGATTCTGGCGGAAGGGAAGGGATTCGAACCCTTGAACCCCTTGCGGGGTTAACAGTTTTCAAGACTGTCGCCATCGACCACTCGGCCACCCTTCCGTAACTACAAAATAGCCTAGCACAAGCTTGCCACTCTGCGCCAAGATCACTAGTGTATTTAGGATGTACTTCATACGACTCACCTGCATCTTTGTCGGCTGTTTGTTGGCTGTAAATACGGCATTCGCCGAAGATTTTTCCGATGTCCCCAAAGGGCACTACGCCTACGAGGCTATTGGCTACTTGCGCGAACGGAAGATTCTTTTAGGGTATGCCGATGGTACATTTAGGCCAGACCAGCGAGTGAACCGAGCCGAGGCCCTAAAAATCATTGTTTCCCCCCTGGTTACAGACGAGGCACTGGCTAAGCTCACCAGTTCACAGTACACCGATGTACCGAGCGGAACCTGGTTCTCGCCGTATGTAGAGTGGGCACGGTTGCAGACCGGTATTATTGATGGTCCGCCCAAATCGAGTGTTTTTAACCCTACCAAGGCAGTGACAAAAGCCGAGTTCCTTAAAATGCTCTTTGCTTCTAGAAAAGCAGACCTTCGCTTTTTGGGAGATGTTACATTGCCACTTGCGAGTGATGTATCTAATTCCAAAGATTGGTACTACCAGTACATGCGGTATGCCCTGGGTAATGGCGTAACGTTTCCAACTTCCGACGGCTTACTGCGGCCCAATTACAGCATTACACGTGGCGATGTGGCCCTCCTATTGCATCGCTATCTTCTCTATAGAGCTGGGGAACAAGTTCAGCCCATGCTTTCGCAAACCAAAAAGGAATTAGAAGGTGTTTTGGCAGCTCTAGAGAAGCAGAAAATTAAAGAGGCCGAATATGCCTCGGCTCGAGCAATTGTATTGGCTCGTGGTGCGCGCGAGAGCAAGCCCAATGAACCTGTCGTAAAAGTTACTGTAAAAATTACCGAAGGCTATCGCGCCTTGGTTCGTAGTTATCAGGCCGCCCTCAACAAAGACCTCCAAGGGGTCATAAAACATGCGCAAGATGCCTGGTACTTGGGCGAGCAGGCTAAGGGGATTACGCCGGAATCAGCAGAGTTGGCCCGTCAATTACAAGAGCTAGCCAAGAAATTTGCTGCACAAGCCCGTTCTCATCAATGATGTTCAGCTTGAGCCCATTTACAGCGCGTGTAGTTGCTGGCGATGCCAGAGGCCGCACGCTTGGGGCTCCTACCATCAATGTCCAGGTGGCAGATTTTCCTTTAGAGGTAGTTCCCGGAGTGTATGCAGCGGCGGTGCAATTGAACGAGAACTGGGTTCCAGCCGCGCTGCACTATGGTCAGCGTCCTACATTTGGAGCCTCTTTTTCGGCAGAGTTTCACGTTATTGATCAAGTGGTTGAGCAAGCTCCTGCTCAACTGACGATACGTTTACTGCAAAGAATTCGTGATATCAAAAAATTCGATACACCCGAACTGCTGCGTGCCCAAATCACGGCAGATATTCAAGCCTGTAAGCAATGGTTTCAGACCATGGTCTAGTTTATGCTATGGGTATGAGTTTGCTACAAACGATCAAGAAGAACTTGCCCGACCGTCATCCGCTACGCTTGGCTCTACATAGAGCAAAGGCTTTATTGGCAGCGCTGTATTACGGATTTCCGGCGCGCAAGCTCACCATTATTGGCATTACGGGAACAGATGGCAAAACCACAACCGTTGGTATGATTGCACATATTCTGCATACCCAAGGCATACCGGTTGGGGCACTCTCCACAGCTTTTTTTCGTGTACGAGATCGCATTGAGTGGAATGCCACTCAAAAGACTTCACCTTCCCCTTTTACGATTCAGAAGTTTCTTTCCTCGCTTGTTCAAGCCGGCTGCACACATGCAGTGCTGGAGTGTTCTTCGCACGGGTTAGTGCAAGGCCGGGTACACTACACGTGGCCTGCTATCGCGGGACTCACCAATGTTACGCCTGAGCACTTGGACTACCACGGGAGCATGGAGCAGTATCGTAAAGACAAAGGTTTGCTGTTTAGATCACTCCGCCGATCTGGCACCAAAGTACTCAATGCCGACGACGTCACTTTTGAGCAGTACTCGGCTATTCGCAGCAAACGGACTGTTGCCTACTCTGTTAGAAAAGCATTTCCTCCAGCCGGCAGTACAAACGAGTGTGCCTTTTGGGCAAGTGCCATTCAGAATACGGCTCAGAGCCTCATTTGCAAAATACATGGGAATGTCGATCAAACAGTTCGACAGCTCCGCTTGAATATCCCCGGGGAATTCAATATCGAAAATGCTCTCTGCGCACTTGGCTGTGCCCATGCCGCTGGAATTTCCGAAAGTGATTGTCTGCAGGCGCTACAAACATTCACAGGCGTGCCAGGCCGCTTGGAACGCATTTCGGAGGGGCAGGCTTTTCCTGTGTTCATTGACTTTACTGTTACCCCTGCTTCATACCAAAAGACACTTGGGACTCTTAAGGGTATTGTGCCGCCAGGGGGACGCTTGCTTGTTTTAGCGGGGAGTTGTGGCGATCGCATGCGCGAAAAGCGACCCGAGGTAGGCCTAATCTGCAGCCAATTAGCCGATGTGTTCGTAGTCACAAACGAAGATCCCTATACCGAAGATCCAGACCAGATCATCAATCAAGTGTGGCAGGGTATCGATACCACGACTGGTTGCCAATGCCAGCGAATTGCTGACCGTAAAGAGGCTATGAAGTTTCTACTGAGCCAGGCAACGCCTATGGACATCGTTGTCTTCTGCGGAAAAGGCAGCGATACCACAATGTGGCTAAAGCATGGCCAGGTGCCCTGGAACGAGCGCGAAATCACCAGGGAGCTCTTACGAGAATTGCCACCGAGAAAGTCGTAATGACCAGCGCCATGATGACAGTAGCCGGGGTAGACGAAGTCGGCCGAGGGCCAATTGCTGGGCCAGTGGTGGCTGCCGCTTGCGTTATAAATCCGCAGCAATTTATTAAAAAGCGCCACGGCTGGGTTGCTCGCAAGCAGCCAGATCTCCGTGTGGCTGACAGTAAAAAACTCTCGCCTGCTGCTCGAGAGCGAGCAGCTGCCTGGCTGAAACGTCACAGCCAGTATGGCATAGGAATAAGTAGTGTTCGCGAGATCAATGCCCTTGGTATAGTAGCTGCCACTCAGGCCGCCATGACCAAAGCCGTGGCAGCATTACAAAAGAAATCAGTAGTCTCGGCGCTATGTATAGATGGCAAGCCCATGTTTTCTTTTGATCTACCTCATACATTTGTTGTTAGAGGAGACCAATCTGTCTTGCAAATTAGTGCTGCCTCCATACTCGCCAAAGTGCACCGCGATGCCCTAATGACCGCACTCGATACTACGTACCCTGGCTACTCTTTTGCTAAGCACAAAGGCTACGGAACCCTAGCTCATCGGCGAGCAGTGCTGAAGCTGGGTATTACCCCCCAACATCGAACACTCTTTACACAGACATGGCTGAGCGATTCTTCTGCGAAGAGAGCCAGATCCAAAGCAAAACCCCAAAAATGAACATGGGGAGAGTAAGTAACTGCCCCCGTGTTAGAGTCACAATCGAAAAGTGAATGAGTGCATATGTCTGTTCCCGGTAGTACTCTACAATAAAACGACCTAAGCCGTAGAGAATCATAAAGAGCGCAAAAGTTTTACCGGGGGTTTGTATATCTACTCTACGTAGGTGCAGGTAGCACAGAGCGCCTATGAGTAGATCTTTAATAATGGCATAGATCTGCGTCGGGTGTCGGAGTCCCTCCACGCCCTCAAAATGCATACCCCAGGGCAGGCTGTGCCATAGAGCTCCTGATTAATAAAATTACCAAGCCGGCCCAGCGCTAAACCCAATGCCACTGGTACCACTAAAACATCGGCAATGCGCGCGGCAGGGTAGCGCTTTTGAACTGCATGGAATAAGAGTGCCAGCGTCGTACCCAAAAATCCGCCATGGAACGACATACCTCCCTCCCAGACGTATAAAATATGGAGCGGAAAGTGCCGGTAGTAGTCGGTGTCGTAAAAAAAGACAAACCCCAACCTGCCACCAATTACTACGCCTAGCACTGCCCAGGCAGCGAGCGTAGACCACTCATCGCGCGTGAGGTAAAGCTTGCGGTAGCGCTGAATATTGGGCAGTAAAATAAGCCCCAACACAAACGCCAGCAGGTACATTACCCCATACCAGTGAATGCTCAGCCCCCCAATGGTGAGGGCGATGGCGCGAGTGGGAAACAGCTCAATCACCAACCCATGATAACAGAAGAACTGACTTCGTCACTCAATCCCCGCTACACTGCGACTATGTTGATCTTAGGAATTGAATCCTCGTGCGATGAAACATCGGTCGCGATAGTCGAAAACGGACGTAAGGTCCGTGCCAATGTCATTAGTTCCTCGGCTAACCACTTTGCTGCTATGGGTGGCGTGGTGCCAGAAATGGCCGCACGCACGCAACTGGAGTGTGTATTGCCGGTGTTGCAGGCCGCGGTGACTCAGGCCGGAGTTGATCTACGTGATCTAGGAGCAATAGCTGTAACGGCCGGTCCAGGTCTGCTTGGTTCGCTGTTGGTAGGCACCTGTACCGCTCGAATACTCGGGGCTGTACGCAATCTTCCAGTCATTCCGGTTCACCACACCTTGGGCCACCTGTACTCTACGTGGATAGAGCAGCCAAATGATCCAGTATTCCCCTACCTCTGCCTTTCGGTATCTGGTGGACATACCGAACTTTGGTACTGCCAGAGCCATACTATACGTGCGCTGCTCGGCACGACACGCGACGACGCCGCCGGCGAAGCCTTCGATAAAGGAGCTAAGCTTCTCGGCCTACCTTATCCTGGTGGGCCAGCACTGGCTCACTTAGCGGAGCAGAACACCGAACCCAACTTGCATAACTTTACTCGTTCTCTAAGTGGCGAACAGACACTGGATTTCAGTTTCTCTGGTCTTAAAACAGCTCTGCTGTATCTCTTACGGGATCATCCGACTTACAAAGATGAGCGGCAAGCCTGGGTGGCTGCGTCTTTTCAAGCGGCAATCTGCGAGCAGTTAGTCGATCGCGTTGAACTCGCCTGCACCGCCCATCCAGAAATTTGCGAAATTCATGTTGTAGGAGGAGTTTCGGCAAATAGAATGTTGCGTTCGAAGATTTCCGAGATTGCGCAAAGCCAAAGAAAGACCGTGCGCTATCCCGTGCAGAGTGATTATTGCACAGATAACGCGGCCATGATCGCATCTGCCGGCTTTTTTAGCCAACACGCAGGAGCTGAGACCTTTGTGACATTTGCCAGCGGTTCGTTAGCTGAGCAACGCCGGCAAAATAGCTGATCCAAGTATGGCCAGGGCTGCGAGGCCTGCTAAAAGCTTGGTAAGAAAAGTGCGGGTCGATTTTTTCATTCGGTGACGGTAATAACTACAGAAGAGGTATCAATAGCCTGGAACTCATCGGTGACCGTAAGGCGAACCGTGTAAGTACCAGGTTGATTGAAGACATACGCATAGCGAGCTTGCGAGCTCTGAGCCAAGGTGACATCGGCCTGGGCATCGTAACGAATATCCCACAAGTACGTTTTAATAGTACCCACCGCACACGATGAATCGAGGTCTACACCTTTGCCAACTTGGACAGTGAGGCGGCTTGGAACAAAGCAAGACTTTAGATCTGGCTTACGGACAATAATGTGACGCTCGGCTGTGTACTCAGCTCCCGACACGAGCCTGATTGCTAGTTTGACAATAAACTCCCCCGGCCTGGTGTAAATATGTTCAATACGAGAACCACCTAATTCAAACGAATCTTGTTGCCGAATATCATCACCGAATGACCAACGGAAACCAGCTACATTTTGATCTGCCGGAATGAACGATTGTGACGCATCGAACAGAACTTTAAGTGGGGCGTTGCCACCTTCGGGATGAACGTCGATTTGAGCTTGTGCCTGAGGCGGCTTGGCCGTGATAGTAATGGGGTACCGTAGTATCCGGTTCTCCGAGTCCTGGGCTATCATATTAAGAGTGAGTTCCATTGGCTCACGGAGAGTGCCCGAAAGCACATCATCAACAGCTTGGAGTGGTGAATCGTCTGGTAAGTCCCATGTAAAATGTACGAGAGGCTGATTAGTCTTGGGGCGAATCGAAACTTCCAGGGGAACTTCGCCAGTAACCTTGCCATCTTTTACACCAGGCGTGCTATCAAAAGATAAATCGCCTAACTGCAACTGATCTGTGACGCGAATGATTGTGGTGATTTCGGCCAATTGCCCGCTCTGACTGCGCACCTTGGTTACCACTGGATACACACCTGTTTGCGGATACGCATGGCTCACAGTAAATAGACTGGCACCACCTTCTACTTTTTTATCACCGTAGTCCCACTTAATCTCTTTAACCGGAGTGGCTGTTACTACTTTCATAATGACACCAAACGGTGCACTACCAATAAGTAACTTAGGAGTTGTGATAATTTTGACAGGAAAGGGCAGCGGTGGAGGCTCAATAACCTTCAGCACGCGCTCCAGACGCACCTGCGTGGCATTGGAAAGCTGCAACACAGCCGAAACAGGGTAATCACCCGGCGTAAAGTACGTGTGTGTAGTTTTAGCTGTAGTCTCAATTTTAGGCTCGCTGTCATCGCCAAAGTTCCAAGTGACATCCTTAATTTCCACTTTATCCGGAATAAGATCAGCCACACTCAGTTCGACCGGACGCTCAATAATAGGTTGAGCCGGCGTAACCGAGAACACCGCTCGGGGAATTGTAATACGTCGCGACACTTTACGAGAATCTCCGCCTTGCAAGTTAATGCGTAGAACCACTACATATACGCCAAAATTATCAAATGTCTTAATGAGAGTTGGTACGGGTGTTTCCTCGTCTGGTTTGCCATCGCCATTGCTATCCCAAGTGTAGCTAATGGCTTTTTTCCCCAATCGAGCAAGTGTGGCCTGTGCACGCTCAGCGCTAAAAGTAATGGGCAACGGAGCCACAAAATCCTCGGCTTTGACCGGATCGACAATATCGAGGTAGAGAGTGGGCTCACGAGTGATGGCAATGGGTAGGGCACCTGCCATTATCACACCTGGTAAAAGAATGAGTACAATCTTAATTAAACTTTTCTGACGTTGATTCACGAGCAAATTGGAGGCCGAAATACGCTGGAGCGCAATCATGCCAATACCGACAAACGTGGCCCCGGCTATCATGCCGGAGGTAGTACCCGCAGCTACTAGATCCTTCATTTTGCCATCGGGATCCGGCAAAATAGTCATTAATGCGGCTGCCCAACACATAAAGGCAAAATATGGCAGACCAAACAGAAGGATCAGCATGTTCTTACTCTTTTGTATTGCTGCTTTAGGGGGAGTTACCGGGCTCGGGCTCGCTGCTCCTGGTGCCGGCGTGGCTGGTGCCAAGCTGTCTACCTGTGGCTGTGGCGGTGTCTCTGGGGACATGGCTACTCAAGAGGAAGAGGAAACTGTGGCACGCTAAACTGACTACCGGAAGCCGAATGCAAGCGCGAAACAAACGCCTCCTGTGAGTATGGAATACTCTCGGTGGGAAGTTCAATTGCTTGCTGCTGATGGTGATTCGATAACTGCACATCAATGGTAGCCGTGACACCCTGGCTACCCGTAGGATGAATGTTCCACTTAATGGCGTGTAACTCAAACGTATCTGCATCAATCCATACTTCGCCCTTAAAGGTGTAGTTCTGGAGCTGCTTTTTAAATCGTTCCAACTCTTCGGGAGTAATTGGCTTCTTTGCGACCTTCTGCATAAAAGCAATAAACCTATCCGTATCTATATCTACCAAGTAGTGGTATGCACGGTATTCTTTAAGCTTTTCGATACCAAGATCTTTTTGGACTCGCACCACTTCGGCTTGAGCACGTAACACTTGGGGGTCCGAAGTCACTCGAGCCTGTGACGAAGCCCCTAGTGGGTACTTCCACCAGGTATTAAATAGCCGAGACATATCTGCCCCAGAGAACGCCTCTGGAGTCAGCTGGAGGCTCCGGAGCTTAAGATACAGAGATTGCTGATTCTCGGTAACAACATCGCCCGTGCTCACCACGGAAAAATCGCGCTCAGAGGCTCGGCTTTGCAATCGGACTTGATACGCAAATTTCGCTAAGCGACCGCGATCTTGGAGTGCCCCATCGAGCGTGAGATCCAAATTTGCCGTGAGCGGCAGTAAGTTGGCTAGCGCTGTAGTTTTAACCGTAAAGCTCACTGATTCTAATTGATCGGCGGCGCGAGCTGCGCGCGTTAATACCTCACTAGGTGGCAACTCAGAACGAGAGTTGCAGGAGGTGAGTGTCGCCGTAACAAAGATGACGAAGAGAGCCCGACGCATGGTCGGAGATTAGTGTGCCTGATACACAGCCAAATTGCCAGCTACTACCAAGATCCTGAAGCCCCACCGCCACCGCCACCTCCGCCCGAAAAACCCGAGAATTGAGTCTGCATTGCGTAGTCGCCGGACGGACAG
>CAZLUF010000012.1:3578-8181 GCA_964562645.1 uncultured Candidatus Peribacteria bacterium | reverse complement strand
GAATCCCCCACCGCCACCTCTCCTACCTCCAAAACCTCCAAAGCCGCGACGGTACCGGCTCCCCGAATTAAATTGCCAACCCATTTGCGATAGTATGAAATCGGTGCCTAGGCCCAAGACGGCAAACACTGGAATTGCCAGGAGTGACCCTTGGATAAAGTACAGCACCAAACCAAACACCCCCCCAATAATGCCACCCTGCCACCAGCTTTTAGTGCTAGCAAAGTACGAACCAAAGATGTACATCACAAAGAAGAAAAAGGACATGAGTGCCTCTTCCCCGTTCATGGAACTCTGAGTGTAGCGCTCGGCGGTATACTCGCCACCAATGTGCTTTCCCAGAGCGGTAATACCTGCAGTCAATCCTCCGCTGTAGTCTTCGTTCTTAAAATAGGGCGTGATATCGCGCTCAATAATGCCTTTAGCGACAAGATCTGGCACGGCACCCTCGAGGCCATACCCCACAGCAATAGCCATTTGCCGGTCTACACGAGAAACCAAAATAACCGCACCATTATTAACGTCGGCGCGACCTACTTTCCAAGAACGTAGCGTTTGGAGTGCGGCATCAATGGCTGGTATGCCATCGAGCTTTTCGACAATCAGAACGGCTATTTCGTTGCTTGTTTCGGTTCGGTACGCCGATAGCTGCGCCTCTACTTTTTGCTCTTGTTCCGGCGATAGTAAGCTTGTGGTTTGAGTAACAAAACCATCGTTGGCAGGTACTGTAAAAGACGTTTGTGCCAAAGCGGCTGGCCCCATACAGAGCCAAGCCGCGAGGAATGCCAATGGCACTTGTATCATGTTCATATTACTCAGACACCACTGGTGCAGATGTCACTGTGCTGGAACTAGAGCCAAAATTCACCACTGGAGCGTTTTCTGTACCAGGAGCCGATTGGAACGTTTTTTCTGGCTTAAAGCCAAATAGGTATGCCAAGACCATGGTGGGGAACTTTTGTACCTGAATGTTATAACGCGTGACAGCGTTGTTGTAATCCATTCGGGCAACCGAAATTCGGTTTTCCGTACCCTCTAGTTGAGTCATAAGATCACGGAACGACTGCGTGGCTTGCAATTGTGGGTAGGCTTCCATTGTTACAAGCAAGCGCGAGAAAGCCGAATCAAACTGACCGGCGGCGGCAATTTTATCGTCACGCGTTCCTGCCGACTGCCACTGGGAACGGGCGGCTGTAACAGCAGTGTAAGTATTCTGCTCGAAATTAGCAGCACCTTGTACGGTTGCCACCAGGTTTGGCACTAAATCTGCACGACGCTGGTACTGGGTTTCCACCTGCGACCAGGCCGCATCGACGCCTCCCTTGCTAGTCAAAAGCGAATTGTACGTTCCACCGAACATCAAAAGAACCACAACGAGGACGGCAATAATCGGAATAAACAACTTTTTCATGGTAGGGGGGAAAATCAGACGCAGTATACACCAATAAACTGCCGTCAAATGGTGTGTACCAAGAAATGCAATCAAAATTAGATGTAGGCAGATCAGGAACTTTCGGGTATACCGTAGGCCATGCTAGAGATCCTCCTCATCGCCACAATTTTCGCATTCATTCCATTTGCCTCGCGAAATCCCATAATGATGTTACTGGTGATTGCCGTGGTACTACCTGGTACGTATGCCACCTGGAAGGGGGCGCCATTTTTGCCTACCCCATTGGCTATTGTTAAAAAGATGATTGATGCCGCTAAGCTCAAAAAAGGTGAAAAGGCTTACGACTTAGGTTGTGGAGATGGCCGTATTGTGCGAGCAGCAGCTAAAGCTGGTGCCAAAGCCGTTGGCTACGAGCTTTCGGTGCCCACATGCATTTGGGGCTGGCTCTGCACCATTGGCACTCGCAATGCCAGTATTCGGTTTGGTAACTTTTGGAAAAAGAACGTATCGGACGCCGATGTAATCTTCTGCTACCTACTCACCGATACCATGGGCACGTTCCATAAAATCGTTTGGCCTCAGCTAAAGCTAGGAACACGGGTGGTGTCGCACACCTTCCGCATGAAAGATGTTGAACCTGAGTACCAAGATAAAGATGTAGTGGTGTACGTCAAAAAGTAATTTCTCAGCTGTTATGCCAACTTCTACACAAGATCTTTCGACTCTTACAAAACTCGGCGCTACCGCCAAGGCAGGCAAGGTATTAGAAGTCTTCCCCAATCATGCTGGTGCCAATTTAGAAGTCACCCTGCACTGTACGGAGTTTACGAGCGTGTGTCCGCTTACACATCAGCCCGATTTCGCCACCATTGATATTACGTATGTACCTCACAAGTTTGTGGTGGAATCGAAATCGATGAAGCTCTACTTAGAAAGCTACCGCAACGAAGGGATTTTCTACGAACACTTGGCTGTAGACATTGGTAAGGATTTTGTGAAGTACGTAAAACCAAAGTCTGTGACTGTGGCCGTAAAGTTCCACGTACGGGGTGGCATTGCCATTGATGCTGTATGGAACTCAAAATTGAGACATTGACAAATGTAGCTAGTATTATAATATAAAGTATGCCTGAAGCACTAGAAAGTGCGCGGGTAGTTGCTCATTCAAGGAGACGGACACATGTCGAAACTCGAGGCCTCGATCGTGGCGTTCTTGTCCTGTGGCTTGTTGGTTGCAAGCTATGCGGTCGACTTGTGTGCCAAACACGAGACGCCCATGTGGCCCGGGGTCTTATACATCCTCAGTGCAGGCCTGGTCGCAGGCTTGATCGGAGGGTGTGCTCTGTACGTTGCCCTTGTGGCCGCAGAGAAAAAGGATGGGTAACAGCCCCAGTCCAAAGGGACGCCCTATGGATTGGGGCGTTTCCAGTGTCGAATACACAAAAAATCTTCTGAATAATTTCCTGTTATTATCTATTTTTAAATTTCAGTAGCATTGAGTGGTCGGGACAAGAGGACTCGAACCTCCGACCTCGCGGTCCCGAACCGCGCGCTCTGGCCAACTGAGCTATGTCCCGAAGAATGTACGACAAAGAAATTCTAACAATCTTCGAGATGCGAACCAACTCGTACTGACAGAGAAATTTACGTAAAAAAGTGTATTTTTTATGACATTGCAGTATTCAATTTTTGTTGCATAAAATATAGACAAGGACCCTAAAGCCAGCCAGGATAACGCGCCTCTTTATTTTATGAACAAAGTGCTCCCCCGTTGGCGTAAAACGCATCTCTGGATGCATGCAGCCCTCATTACAGGCTTGGTTCTTAACATGATTCTCCTGTTGCCTCGTTCGTAAGGCTTAGGCTGAGCGTTTACACCGAGTTATAAGCAATTACTTCTCGTTTTTACGAACCTGCAACGTACCCTCGGCTACCAGGTTACCGCCGGTCTTTTGGCCTTTAACTACGCGGTACATACGTGCCACGGTGTAGTTACCCAAAGTTGTCTTACCAGTGTAATGCAACGAGTGACGCACATCTTGCATGGGCGACAAAAACTCACCCATAAAGAATGGTTCTACGTTTTCGCCCTCAAGGCGCAGAATGTACTCCATACCGGGCTTTGGGAGTGCGACATTCACCTTGGCATCGAGCACTGCATCTCCAGAGCTAAACTCGTGAGCCAGCACCACTCCATTTACTGGGTTTTTCTCTTCCTTTGGCAACATGGAAGCAGAGGCCAACCAGATCTCGCGACCAAACTGTGGGTGCGTGGTGGCAACCGGAGTAGTGCTAGTGGTTTTACCACAGGCTACTAAGGTAAGGAGGACACCAGAAACCAAGATCAAGCGAGAGGTTTTGAGCATAGGAGCCAGAGTGTACTGAACCCTAAAGTCCAGGGCAAACACAATTTCTTTAGGAGTTCTTAACCTTAAATTGCTACCACAGCATGCCACGTGGCGCTGTGGCTAAGCGCTCGCGCTCAGTTTTGGCGTGCTTAATTGCAGGGGTAGTAAGGCTCTGCAAGTACGCAGATTGCGAAGGATACGCCTTAGAGAGCAACGTCGAGGCGCGGCCCAGTAATTCCACGCTGTCCGAGAGGGCAATAAAGTGCGAGTTCTTTTGAATAGCCAAGCTGTAACTCCTCATAATTCTAAAGAGCTCCTCTTGCACCATCGGCTGGCGGTAATAGCCCCGATGTTCGCGATCGGCTACGGTAAGACCCAAAAAGCCCACAAATGGAGAAAGGTAATTGTACGGAGCCAGGTTATAAGCCTTGTAGTAGTTAATAACAGCTAATTCCCAATCTTGCTGCTCGCGAGCGGCATCGCCCTGCAGCTGCCACACGCGGGCATCTTCTGGATTCTGGCGAATAGCACGATCAATGACTGGCAATGCGCGCTCTGGCTCGCCCATGCGCAGTAGCAAGGCGCCGTGCGCTAAGGCTAAATCGCGAGAGAAGAGCTCGGGGCTGCTGAGTTGATAGTAGTAGTCGGCCTTCACTAGATTATTGGCCGCCTCGGCGCGGCGCCCAAGTGATGATGTCACCAAAAAGAAACCCTCCCAAACGAGCAGAATAAGTAACAGCACCGACACGCTCAACTCCAGTGTATTGCCGCGGGCAGGTACCACTTGTTTGTTTTGTGCGCTGGCAGCAGCCAACAGAATCCAAAACGGTGCCGCCATCGACACAAACTGCAGGTTGTAAGC
>CAZLUF010000012.1:0-3568 GCA_964562645.1 uncultured Candidatus Peribacteria bacterium | reverse complement strand
AACGAGTGGATGAGTACCCCAATAACGCCCAGACAAGCAAAAACTGCAAAGCGCCCCGCGGAGGTATTGGCCTTAGCTGCTCTACAGGTAGTAATGAAGAACGCAGCCAAGAGCGACAAAAAGATAATGCAAGCTGGCGTGCCCCGTTCCATGGCAATTTTAAGGAACACGTTGTGGGGGTGATCGGAGGTTTCGTACACAGCAGTTTGCAAACGCGGTTGCACAAAACGGAAGCTATACGGCCCCCAGCCAAGCCAAGGACGATCGGCAGCCAACATGACAGACTGCACCCAAAACTGCTGACGTTCGGAGATGGAGGAGGTGCCTTCGGCAGCGGTAAACGTGGCTTTTTCTACCACCGACTGCACGGGGAACGAAACCTGACGCACAGCATTACTAGCTGTAAACAGCCCAAATGCGACGATCACGGCTAAGCCAGCCGTGAGGATAAATCCACTCAGCTCTTTGCGAGCACTGCGGTCCCATAGAGTTAGCGAAAGCAGTAACACAATTTGAGCCGAGGCGGCCAAAAACCCACCACGAGAGTAGCTCAGACACAGAGCTGCAAGTAACACGCCTAGCAACAAACCCTGGTTCCACCACTTCCATTCGCGCATGCGGTACAGAACAACAGGCCATGCCAAAAGCAAATACTGCGCCCAGGCATTGGGCCAGTAATCAGTAATAAAGCGGCTATCAAAAAAACTCCCCACAAAGCGGTTGACTGGTTGCAGGCTATACACCAAGGCGCCAACAGCACACGCCAGGAGTGTGGCGATAGTAAGTGCACTCGCTAACCCGGGTAGAGCTCGCTTTGGTTCTAGCCTGGCAAACTTCCACACGGCGCCGCAGATTAAGTAAGCCGAAACATCACGGATAATTTCGTCTAACCCGTAGTTTTGTGCGGAGCTGTATACGTAGCTCAAAACGCTCACGCCTAAGAAGCACACCCACAAAATATGGAACCAGCTTGGTAACGACATTTTGCGTAAATCGCGATCGAGCAAACACGTTACAGCGGTAGCCAGTACGGCCATACCCCCAAAGAGCCACGTGCTATCCACGCTTTTGCCGCCCTTCCAAAGCACTATGCACACAATAAATGCACCGAGTGCCAGAATGTAACTGTGTCGATCGATTGTTTTTGCTGCCATGAGGATTAGTATCCTCTACTCCCACATAGGGATACATTTACGCAAGAGGCGTTTTGTGTTATAATAGTTATATGACACACATATTTCAACATCCGCGAAAGCGACGCATGTTTTTTGAGACGGTACTCGCCTCGCTGGCTTGCACACTCTTGATCCAAATGTCACTTACGAATCGTACGTTCTTGCCCCCAGGTTTAGCCGCCAGCATGTATCAACCAGCCAAAATGGCCAACACCACAACTACTAAAGCAAAAAAGAAGACTAGCCTGGCCGAGCAACGCCGCCAAAAGCGCCTGCAGCGCATTTTGCACGCTGGCCCCACCACTACGCGTTAAACTCCGCAGCCCCAATCTACGGAATTGAGCTCCACACCCTGGAGCTCTTTTTGTGGCAGCCCCGAATAGCGTTTACGAAACAGGAAATATTGATACACTCTGGCGGTGCTTGCCGTCGTGGCGGAATGGTAGACGCGTACGCTTCAGGAGCGTATGTCCGTAAGGATGTGAGAGTTCGAGTCTCTCCGACGGCACCATCCGGCTTCGTGTTCTCGAACACTTCGCCGTGATGATTTACAAATGTTACTAGTAACCGGATGTCGCGGCGTAGTCTTTGACAAAGAGAATCTAAGTGACTAGTCGAACCAAGTCTCTCCCACTGCAGCGGACAGAATATACTAAACCACCCCCGTTGCCGGGGGTGTCCGTGTGCTCGCACACGGTCGGTCCTGTTTTTGGTCGGTCACTTCACCTCCAGGCTTTCGATGGCCTGGCGCAGTTGCTCAAACGTTTCGTTGTTGCTCCGCATGCCAGCCTTGCTCTCTTGAAGAAGAGCGATCTGGTGCACTAACAACATCCGTTCCAGCCTTGCACTGTAGCCAGCCGGGTACTCGCGCTCGGTATCGGCTTTCGTCACATCGGTGTTGCGAGCCTTAGTCTGTGCTCGCTTGAGCGCGATTTCGGCGATTTCACTGTGCAGGTACTCGTAGTGCCAGCTCCAGCTGATGGCACTGGAGTCCGAGGGGCTCTGGTTCAGCAGACCCCGCAAGCTCTCGACAGTACTGCTGCCGAGGTACGCGGTTCGCTCCGGGTCTGCCTCGATCCATACGATGTCCTCCTCGAGGAAGGCCTTGGAGCGCTCCTCCACGTACTGCGTGATCTTCTGGCTCTGCCAGTGTTCGATGCAGGCCATCAGGCCCAGCACCGCGAACCCGAGCACCACCAGCCCCACCCACATCAACAGGCCTTTCTGACGCTCCGACATAGCGATTCTCCAGTGAATGACCTCCCATCGGGTCACCGCTCAAGGCACGGTATGCCCTAAGTGGTAACCCGGTTGCAAACAGGATATCTACCTTCCAATTGCAGAAGGCAGAGGACTGTTTGCGTACAATGACAAAAAGCAGGCACGAGATCATAGGCCAAAAGTCGCATTTGCTCAACACAGAGAACAGGGCCACGCTTACGCGCGGCCCTTGCTGCTCCCTTACGAGAGCGGCGTGTCCTGTGTTATAGGTCAGCGCCCGTTACGCTTTTGGATGTTTAGCTCATCCATGAGCGTATCGAGCTTCTGGCGGAGGTGCTCGAACTCTTGCCTGAGTTCGGGGATGTTGTCGTCACTGTATCCCCAGCTCAGACGAGCGATCTGAATATGAAGCTCCTCAAGCTGGTACCGATGCTCGAAGGCCTGGGGCAACTCTTGCTCCCAGTCCTTCTTGGAAACGACATTGATATCGATCCCGATCTTCTTAGCTGCCCGGTACCGAGCTGCCCAGATTACTTGCTCCAGGATGTCTCGGTGCAGGCGCTTCCAGGAGTCTTCGTCGTACCGGCCGAAGTGCGTACGGCCACCGTTGCGCAGATTGGACAGTCGATCGATCAGACGGTTGCGTTCGCGATCGCTGGTGAAGCCGACAGTACGGTCTGTGTTGGCCCAGTCGAACGCCGCCGTGGTGACAGATTCTTCCACGGTCGTCAGGTAGGCGTGCACTTCGCTGCGGAAGTTGCCTGCGTCCACTGCGCAAGCGATCGGCTTGATCACGAACTTGCACGCGAGACACAGCAGCAGCACGCAGATGATCGCCCAGATACCCTTCTTGACCAGATTCTCCATCTCAGCCTCGAACCATTCGCCTTTGTGACCTCTCTAGCGGGTCACCACGTAATTCACGACAGTGAACTTGGTGGTAACCCGCAAGCAGACAGGACACCTGCATTCCAAAAAGAACGCAGGTCACTGTCTGCTCCGGTGCTTTTAAAGAGCATATTACATTATACACTATATTGTATATATGTCACTTAGCTGACTCGGTTGTCTTTAGATCTGGTTTTGTGACTCCTGGCGAGTGAGATGCACAAATTCATTGCAAACCTTTTGCCACTGCTGCTGTAACTGCGGCTTAATACTCTGGGTGTAAC
>CAZLUF010000011.1:0-17621 GCA_964562645.1 uncultured Candidatus Peribacteria bacterium | reverse complement strand
TCCATTTTAAAGATCTTCTTGTAATCCTGATCGAGGAAGTGCGCCGAAATACCCTGCAGTGGTACCACCGGCCACGTGAGGAGAATGTGCGCTGGATCACCGGTAGCTAATGCTACTACTTTGCCCTGCGCCTCCCACACTTGGCCCATGGCTGTGCGCAGGAAATCACTAGAGCGCTTTTCGTCATCCAGCAAGCCTACGAGCATGCGTACACCTTGGGCGAATTTTTCTTCCAGCGCGAGATCAATCTGAGAACCGAGTTCGCGACGTTGGTTTTGGAGAGCCTCTAACTGCGCACGTACAATCTGCTGCTTGTTTAACAGTACCTGCTGCTCTTCGCGAGCCTGGAGCACGCGCCACTCGGCCATATTCTGTCGCAAGGTAGCCGATGTATCATCGCCACCACGAGCGAGTGCGGATACCGTGGTCTTTTGTTCGATAGCAGGAGTATTACCAGCAGTAACATCCACATCTTCATGCGAATGCTCTACCTGTTCGCTATATCCAACTGGCTGACCGCGGACCACCTCTTGTACCACTACTGGCGCCTGAGAGGGCACTGGGGTAACCGATGCCGTACTAGAAGATCCAAAGGGATTCAGAGCCACAAGCCAACCAGACACTGCTGCAATGATGAGTAGTGTTTGGCCGGGGCGGGGGATATGAATCTCGATCTGCATTTCTAATTAGTATAACACAAAAACACGCCCCTAAGAATGCACTAGGGACACGAAAGACAGAGTTGGCAAGTATGGGAAAATCTCTAAAAGCGCCCCCGAACCAACGGTCCGGGGGCTGGGATTGATTGTCGATCGATTGGTAGGCAGGCAACGGCTACTTACCCATTTCGGCCGTGAAGTGCTTTTTGGCCAGATGCATTGGACCGATCGTCCGCTGCAAGAACTGGACACCTCGCACCAACACGCCCCATGTTTCCCAATGAGGGTCTTCTGCTTCGGCATAACCCGGAATTGGAAGATCACACTGGCCGTGCCAGAAGTCGACCAGACCAGTACCGGGCAGCGTGAGCTGGCCCGCGTACAGATTCATGTCGACCATTCCGAGTTGGCTGTCGAGGCTGCCGAACATCATGCCACGCAAACGGTCATCGGCTTCGTACCCCAGCATCGGCCGCCCCGGGAGGAGCAGTGTTTGCTTGAAGTGACAGACAATGACGAGGATGCCAGCGCGGCGCAATTTGTCGAGTGCGATGTACCACGGTTCACCATGCCAGAAGTGGCTGGGGTCGAAACCGAGAGCAAAGTGCTTCGGTTTGCCCAGTTTCTCCCAGATGGTGATGTAGTCATCGGCATTCAGCGCGATCGTGCCGAAGTGGATTTCGTGGCAGAGGTACACACCGAGCTTCGTCGCCAGTTCGATCAGTGGTTTCACCCACTTTACAAACTCGTCGCGCATCCGCTCCACGTTCGCCCCACCAGTTTCGTGGAATGGCCACCCGTACGGCGGAACCGTACCGGGTTGCCCCCAGAACAGGTGCAGAACTTGGATGCCCAGCCGCGCGGCCCCCTGAATGATCAGCGCCATCCGGAACTGGCAAGCCAGTTGGATTTGCGCATCACTCAGTTGACGATCTGGACCCAGAATCGCCCGTGCACGAGGATCGTGCACCGCACTCATCAGGAAGTAGGCGTCCATGTGAACACTGACGCTCAGCAGAGGAATCTTGGCAGCCTTGTGGACCGCCAGAACCCAGATCGCATAAGTGGAGTCGGTCGCGCAGCGTGCGAGGTCGATATGGCTGCCCGAAGGCTGCATGACATCGAACCCAGCATCACCAGCGTTGATGAGCAATTGCGGTAAAGTTTGGCCACCGTGCTGCGCACCTTCGCCACCGAACACGTATGCTGGCTTGCCTTCGGAAGGCTTGCCAAGCAGTCCCTGTGCGATGGTAATCAGGTTCTGTTGGGCACCTTTGAGGCCAGCCGCATCGACTGTGACATCGAATGGGTCCGGAATCTTTTGGGTGCCAGCAGGATCACCCGGATCAATCACTTCAGTTCCACCGGGCAGGAGGAAGCTGGCGTAAGTACGATCCGCAGCGGCAGCGGGGATGGTAACGAAATCGGCGGGGATGTTCCCCTTGGTGCCCACGAGGGGCTGAATGGTCTGACTCACGAGAGACTCCTGTTTGTGATGTTGCACTGGTACAAACGAATGCCTCAATCCGGTTCTTGGTGATCGTGCTCGTATCCTTATTAGTAAAGACACGATCACTAAGAACATCGAGGGAACACCCCTCGACTGACGTTGGCAAACTATGCACACCTTTGTGAACACTTCGCCAACGTCAGAAAATACTTAAAAAAAACCAATCGATGCTGACAAGGAACCTGCCAATCACCCAAAAAGGGAAATTGGCCGCATATAAGACACGAAAATCGAATTAGTGTCAATAATTCCCTGTTGGCACCCTTTACTTACGGCTTTCTATAGCCACCCCCGAGTAATAGTACTGCAAAATCTGCTCAGCCGTTTTACCATCGTTAGCCTGCCCCTCGGCGCCGCAGCCAGACATGCCAACACCATGTCCACTGAGTGATTTACCCTCGCACCACGGATCGGGCTTGGTGCGGAACACCACTGCTGCCGGGTAGCTATTCCAGCCCACCTCGGCGGGAGAGCGAGTGCGACCATCACTAGCACTAAAGTAAGCTGCTTTAATTAATTGGCCTTGGTACATAAGTACCTGATTGGCAGTAGAGTCAACCGCCTTGAGCCACCGAGGATTACGATCTTCGAACTCTACCCCGGTATATTTTTGAAATTCAGCCGGGCTATCGGAACCGTCGTACGGCTGGCCAGGGAACTTGCGATTGGCACTCTCCATATACCAAGCTGCGTACGTGCGTGCGGCAATGGCAAATGCCCGCTGCTTTTCGTAGGGCTCAGTATCGGGCTCTTCACTGAGTCCGTGAAGGTATTCTTCGAGCGGCAGCTCATTAATTAACACACGGGTATTGTTGATAATGCGGCACTCTATAGTGCCACGGTAGCGGTACGTTTTGCCGCTCTGCTGCAGAGTAATCACTCCATTATTGGGAACCGAAAAACGCACAATAGACGCCTGGATATGTTCACCAGAATTAGAAACCAGCTCGCAGTTATTAGCAAAAGATCGCAATTGCGCCGTGGCTGGGAAGTTTGTTCCTCCTACCGCAAGCGACGTAGTGCCAAACACCTGCACTTCCGACCCGCCCTGCAAGGCACGTAGCGCAATACGAATATTGGCACTCTCTGCTATGGCACTCGAACTTGAACTCAGACGGATACTACTAACACTACTCGAGCGACTGGAAGACGCGCGAGTAATAGTAGGAGCTAACGCAGCAACAATGTCGCCATCGCTATACGGAGTGATTACTTCGCGCCCTCGCGCTACACGCCCTTGGGCACTAAGAGTGTAGCGAACTGGCCCAATGCCAATGGTCCATGCCCGCCGCTCAAGCGGCACCTTAATACGCACACGCAGTAACACAGTGGCGTTTGGGGCCAAAGCTGTGGGAGTAATTAAGCGACGCGCCCGTACATACTTACCATTCACTTCTTGCTCAATGCCAAGCGAGGCATCGGCCACAACGGTGCCACCCAATTGCGATGCGCGAGGAATCGCTTTGGCTCCGGCTCGGTACAGCACTGGTATTAACACTTCTGAGCCTGGTCGTGCTTCGATTTGTGTACTGCCTACAGCGGCAAATCCTTCACTTAAATTGGCGAGCCCCACCCGCACAGAACTCCTGGCACTACTTCGCACTGTGCCACGAACCGATGAAGCGGAGGATAGAGCAACCGTGGGCTCAGGATAATTGACACGTGCCTGCCAGTTACCACTGGCCACATGCGTGCGAATTTGAGGCAGGGCATCGTACAAGGTTTGGCCAGGGCAGCTGGTAGAGACCACGTCGCGATGGCCAATAATGGGCGGCTGTGTCTTGCCATGAAACGTAATAGTTTTACTCGTATTGATACTGTATCTGGTGGCCAGCAAGTCGAGCAGCCACTGCAATGATTCGGTTTGCGCATCGGTAGGTTTTTGCTGATTAAATTCGCCCATGAGTGCAATACCCACCGTGCCGATGTTGTTACAGTACGCATGGCCACCTACTACGTAGTCACCCCCGGCTTTGCCCTGATAAATTTGCCCCTGTTCATCAACAATGTAGTGGTAGCCAATGTCGCCCCAGCCCCGGTTTTTAGCATGATACTGATATATAGCCTGCATACGCTCGTTGGCTGCACGGCTGGTGGGTAGTACAGCGGCAGCAGTGTGATGAACCACTAGCATTTTTACTGCAAGTGAATAACTGTGCGGCCATTTGAGATCCTGACCATTGAGGCTCCGTGTCACAGTGGCGGATGTCTGGAATTCGTTGGCGTAATCGCGCTGAGCCTGTTCGCAATCGTTAATGCGTTGGCGCTGGGCAGCCGAGGTGGCATCGATAGTATCGTCACTAGTAGGCACACTATCACTCGAGCTCGACGAGGAAGATGAACTTGCTACCGACACTGCCCGATACAGCAACGAATCATCTGCGCCCCATTCGGAGCGACTAAGAATATGGCGCCCGGAAACATTCTGAGCCGCCACTAAGGCGCCCTTGTTAACCGCGCGAACGCGAATGGGATGCAGTGCCTCGATAGATACTGCTGGTATGGTTTGAACCTCGGTCACTGGCCCAGGAAACATCAGGAGCTCCGACTCGCTGCTTGTAGGATCTTGCTCGTTATCTATGCTAATAACCTGCCAAGGCAACCAGTGATTAGCCATACGTCCGCGCACGGAAATTGTTGTGGTATGAGCTGGAATTGCCACACTTAATCCATCGATAGGATGCACAAATGCATGCGAAGGAGCAGTGCCCCACGTGACAAAACCCATCACCAAAAACCACAGACAGATCCCCAAGCATCCACAGATGTACTTTTGTACGCGCATACGTGCATGCAGTATAGCTCGGGCTTACTGCCCTACCGAACCCAAGAGCGAGACATATGCCTGGATCATGGTTTTTTCATCAAACACCCGTAAAGCGTGGAGCTGGCCCTGTACCGCAAGTTGCGCACGTAATTCTACACTCCGCAACGACCCCAGTGCCGATGTTAAAGCGGGCGCATCGTCGGCTGGCACTACCATGGCCTCGGTATTGGGTTGTACATAGGCAGCAATACCGCACTGATTCGTAACCACTACGGGGATACCCAGCTGCATGGCCTCGGCTGCCACTAATCCAAATGGATCATGGTCTCGGGAGGGTAGTACCAACACATCGAGCGATCGATAGAAGGCCCCTAAATCTGGCACTTGGGACTGAATCGTAATGCGGCTGACCGATTGATGCTCAACATCTGCAATAGATCCAATGAGTTTATGCAAATACCCTTCTTCTGTACCAGAGCCAACGATCTGGAGTGAAACCCATGGCAAATTCGCCACAGCTTGAATGAGTACATCTACGCCTTTTTCGGCGCTAAGACGGGCAATGCACCCTACACGAAGGGTATCTGCCTGAGCCGACTTTGGTACCGCAACCAAAGGCCCAAAACGCCCTGGATTTACACCATTTGGAATGGCCACGGTACGACTGCTTGGCCAACCAAGTGCAATATACAAACTGCGACTAAGATCCGAAACAGTAATGGTGGTAGCCACGGCAGCCAGGGCACGCAATGTTGGTAACCACGGATTACTGCGGAGCCAGCGACCAATACGATCATGTTCCCACCAGTACACCCCGGTCTGGCGCTTTTGGCACCAATCAGTCAAAAGTAATTTTTCACTGATGCTCAGCATGACTATAGCATCGATGTGTGGTTGTTTAACCTGCAGAAGCGTTACAGCATCTACTAGTTTTTGTCGCATGGCGTTCTTGCGCCAGAAAAAACTAATCGCTCCAAATTTTGTAACTGGCGGCTCGCCGATATCCAACCGATGCACAGGTAAACCTAATGCGGCCACTTCGGCACAGAGCACTGGGCAACTGCCCATGAATTCCACCTGGTGCCCAGCGGTACGCAGGCCCTGCATTACTGCCAGTGTCTGTCGCTCAGCCCCGCCAAAAGCCGACTCTAACGGAAAGCGTGTAAAGAGGATGCGCACGGAGTCAGTGTAGCGAAAGAAGGCAGTATGTGATAAGATAAAGCGATGCCTTTTGGTTCAGGACTCCCGTTTAAAACCGGCGGCGAAGAGCGTTTGATGGCACTAACAGCCAACTGCCCCGAGGTTCGCCGATCAATTGAAGATTGGTATTCGCAACCCGATCGCCTGGCAGCTTCGTTACTCACATGGTTAAGAGGTGATACTCAAGCGCGCGTGCAGCAGCTTGTGCTCATTGTGGCTGATTTACCAAATTGTTTAGATGGCCGCGAAAAAGGTGTGCGTGTATTACTCAGCGGAACCATTCCGCAGTTCATGCAAGAGCTCCAGGATCGCATGGAACAGCTTGGCATTCTCGACGAGGAATCTCCTAGCGCGGAGTAATTTTCTCCTGCCCACCCATGTAGGGGCGAAGGGCCTTGGGGATCGTTACACTGCCGTCTTCGTTCTGGTGGTTTTCTAAAATGGCAATGAGCGTTCGACCAATAGCAAAGGCTGTAGCATCGTTCATGTGCATAAGCACACGTTTGCCTTCACTGGTTTTGTAGTGCGTGCCCAAGCGGCGAGCCTGAAAGTCTGTCATGTAGTCGCTGGTGTGCGTTTCGCGGTACGTGTTCTGAGCTGGGATCCAACACTCTATATCTAAACCGTTGGCGTTAGGCTTACCAATATCGTACGTACACTTCTGCAACACTCGGTAGGGGACTTCGATCTGTTGCACCAAGTATTCTTGCAACGCCACAATAAATTGCTGCTCATCGCGGCCGGCCTCGGCGGTGGTGAACGATTCCATCTCGAGTTTATCGAACTGATGCACGCGTAAAATTCCACCCATATCTTTGCCATACGTTCCAGCCTCGCGGCGAAACGCCGTGGAATAGCCAATAAAACGCACAGGTAATTCGGCTTGGCTAAGGGTTTTTTCTAAGTAGTACGGACCGAGTGTGTGCTCGGCCGAACCCACGAGTACCTGACCATCCTCGGGCAGCAGATACCGCTGATCTTCGGGCTGCAGACGATCCATGCGATCCATGACATCGCGGCGCATGATCACCGGTGGCAAGACAGGCACAAATGGCTTAGTCGATACGTTAAGCCCCGCCGTAGCTGCCACTTTTTTCAGAATACTTTCATCTCCCAAAACGGCAAATGTCAGTTGAATTAAAGCCATTTGCAAGCGCACAGCATCGCCCTTGAGGTAGGCAAAGCGACTACCGCTCACCACCGCAGCCTGTTCAATATCGATGATGTCGAGCGACTTACCGAGCGCCACGTGATCCTTAATCGGGAAATCGAATGTGCGCGGCGTGCCGACCGTACGCGCTACTTGGTTTTCGTCTTCACTGGCACCCACTGGCACCTCGGGTAACGGCAGGTTTGGGAGCTTGAGCTGTAACACCTTCCACTGCTCTTCCAGCGGCTCTAGGGCCGCCTCTTTCGTTTTTAGCTCTTCACTTAACTGCTTCATTTCGGTAAGCACCTTCTGCTTTTCATCGCCCTTGAGAGTCGGAATTTGCTTACTGGCCGTATTTTTGCGGCTACGCATTTCCTCCACACTCTGCAGTAATTCTAAGCGCTCCTTATCTACCTGCACGAGCGCATCAACATCTACCTGCACGCCTTTATTTTTGGCGGCCTGCTTGTAGAGTTCAGGATGAGCGCGGAAGTCGGCAATATCGATCATAGTGAGAGATGAATGATGCGTAATTCAAAAAATCTTACGGCTTATTTTTTACCAGCTGCAATGGCAGCACTAGCAATTTTTAGAGCCTCTGCCTTGCCGAGTACACTCTTCACTTTTACCCACTTACCTTTTTCTAAATCTTTGTAGTGCTCATAAAAGTGCTTAATGCGAGCCACGGTATTCTCGGGCAAATCGCCAATATCTTCTACTTTAGCAAACACTGGATCGGCCTTAGCCATAGGCACGGCAATAATTTTTGGATCCACACCCGCTTCGTCTTCCATTTCCATTACGCCAATAGGGCGAACGCGAATCAAACAACCGGGCAGAATGGTCTGCGAAGCTACCACGAGAACATCGAGCGGATCACCATCGTCACACAGAGTGTGTGGCACAAAGCCATAGTTGGCTGGAAAGCCAAAAGCTGTAAATGAGAAGCGATCGACCATAATACAACCGGCTTCTTTATCGAATTCGTATTTAATAGAAGAGCCAGCAGGAATTTCAATGACGACATGTAGATCGTTTGGAGGTTCTTTACCAACGGAAATGCGACTGAGATCCATAAGTGTAATGAGGAAGAAGTCGCCCGTAGTGTGCTAGGAATTTTGGATTCTGTCCATGTGGAGCCGCGCAAAATACCAATGCATTTGCCCCCTACAACACACTGTTTTGGGGCTTAAGCAACTCCTGATCGACCAATCTTGCGCTACACTATGCCGTATGACCAAATACTCACTCTCCCTCCTAGTTATTTCCGTTGCCCTTCCGGCCGCCGCCTTGGCTCAAACGCAGCTCGATTTTTCCGATGTCAGCAAGCGCTACACCGATGCCCCATTTACGACCGAAGAGGCAGCTGGCATTAGCCTACTCACGAATTTAGGTGTTACTCAAGGTAACCCCGATGGCACCTTTGCCCCTAACCGCTCGCTCAACCGAGCCGAATTTACCAAGATCGCCTACGGACTCTTTAATAAGGGTGCCACAGCCGAAGCCAAGCGCTGCTTCCCCGATGTTCAAAAAATTGACTGGTTTAGCTCATATGTGTGCTGGGCCAAGGAAATGGGTGCCGTACAAGGCTACCCCGATGGCTATTTCCACCCTGAGCGCTCAGTGAATTACGTAGAGGCACTCAAAATTTTAATGAATTTGGCCAAAAAAGATGTGGGTACTCCTGGCCCCAGTGATCAGTGGTATACCCCCTACCTGCGCGCCGCCATGGCTCTGCATGCCGGCATTCCCGAGAGCCCCATCCCCGGCAAAGTCCTAACCCGTGGCGAGGCCGCCCGTGCTGCTGCTGCGATTTATAGCGATCTTGTGAACCAACTTGATGAATACCGCGCCACCGAAGCAGGCACGCCACTCAGTAGCTCTTCTCAATCCAGCTCATCCGGCAGTAGTAGTTCTAGCTCAATGAGTAGTAGCTCGGTTTCTAGCTCCAGCTCTGTTACTAGTAGCAGCTCGGTCAGTTCTAGTGCCTCCTCGGTACCTATGCTACCAGCCCAAAGCCAGTTCTTAGTACTAGGCAAGCGCAGCCAGAGCATTGGCGCCTTGAAGCTCTTTGCCGACAAAGAGGCGCTACTCATCCGTAATGTAGAGGTAAAGTTACGGAACCGAATCCTATCCATTGATCGCCTATACCTGGTTGCCGAAGATGGCACGCAGGTTGGCGAAATAAATTTGGATCACTTTTTTGACGACACCGACCGCACCTATCGCGGGAGTTTTAGCTCTCAACCCTATCGCGTTCCTAAAAACAAAGAAGTGCAGTTTGCACTCGAAGCACAAATTAAGCCTGGGACCAGCGGTGGTGTTTCTGGTCAGATTGTGGAGATTGAGCGTATTACCATCGGCGCTGATGGCGAAGATAGCTCTGCACAATACAATGGCACCACGGCGTTTTCCTCACCCAAGCACCAAACAAGCTTTGGTCGTTTAACCAAGGTAACCAGTGCTCTACCAGCTACCGAGGGCCTCACTCTGGGATCAGACCAGCAAGTGGGCAGCTTTGTGTTTGAGGGCACGAGCGTAGAAAGTGCACCGCTAAGAATTAGCGAACTCGTCTTCCAAGTGAATGCGGATCCCTTGGTCGATGCTGCCAACTGGAAGCTTGGCACCGCCGATAGCCCTTCGCGCATCACTTGTTCAGCTTCAACAAACACCGTCAGCTGTCTTGGTATTCCGCCCGAGTTCGGCACGCTTTCAAATGGCACAAAGACACTACGCCTGTATGCAGATATCAATCTTCGTCAGGGTTCTGGTCGACCATTCCTACAGGTAAGCCTCAATCAACCTGGTAATTTTGACACCACCGGCTCCATTCGCTGGAACGACGGCGCCAACACCTTCAGTTGGACCGAACTCCCCAGCCCAGTGGTAAAGGGACCACTCCTTCAATAAGCTCGTTTGATACTAAAAATGCAGGAGGAACCCCTCCTGCATTTTTTTTAAAGCGAATACATTACTTTGTAAACTGCTGCTGTAATTCTTGAGCCATCGCTTCGGCGGCCTGACGAGCCGCCTGCTTCCAATCGTGACCACTGGAAGCATACAGAATACTGCGTGAGGCATTAACCACGGCGCCAGTACCATCGGCAATAAAGCCATGAGCCACATCGGCAGCCGTACCACCCTGAGCACCGTAACCAGGAATCAAAAACGGCACGTGCGGCATGAGTGTGCGCAGATACTTCATTTCTTCGGGGTAGGTAGCGCCCACCACTGCACCTACACAAGACAAATTCGTTTCGGGAGCAATGTGCTGGGCGGCCCAACTTTCGACGAGCTGCGCCATATCTTCGTGCACCACTTCCTCACCAATGTGCAAATCTTGCAGTTCGCCAGAACTGGGGTTACTCGTTTTTACCAGAACATAAATGGCCTTATTGTTCCGCACCGCCACATCGATAAATGGCTTAATACCATCACTTCCCAAATAGGGGGTCACCGTGAGTGCATCTACGGAACTCTCGGCATACAAATAGGCCTCGGCATACGCTTCGCACGTGGTGCCAATGTCATTGCGCTTACCATCGGCAATCACAAACATATTGCGAGCATGGGCATAGTCGCACACTTCCCAAAAGAGCTTCATGCCCTCCCAGCCAAGCACCTCAAAATAGGCCAACTGCGGCTTTATGGCAGCGGCAACATCGTGCACAGAATCTATGATTCCTAAACAGAAATCCCGCACTCCATCGAGAGAGCGGGGGAGTTCTGTAGGCAATTTACTCAGCACTGGGTCTATGCCGACACAGACAGCAGATGTAGCACGTACCCGAGCCGCTAAGCGATCTGCAGCGTGCATTATTGAGCGCTGGAACTACTAAATGATCGCGATGCGTTCTGGAGGCGCTGGTTTAATGATCGCTTAGATTCGTGCATACCACCGCACTGACCAGAGCGGAGAGCCTGTACACGTTCGGCTGGCTCAAGATCAGCACACGAAGCATCCATGTAAGAGTTCCACTCCATGCCGGCCGACGATTGCTCCGTTGACTGGTAGTCAAAACTCTCTACATCGTAGTCACTACTACTTTCCTCCTCATCGTAGGGCATATACGTATCTTCACTCATATCTTCCCAGTCGGAAGAATCTTCCCAAGTGGAACCGCCCATGGGCAGACCCATTTTTTCGGAGATGTACTTCTCGAGATCGATGGCGTTCTCTGGTGCTTTTACGACTAGAGCAGTCGAGCGAGCCACAAACGAGCCCATAGCCTTAATTGTCACCACCTCACCACTCTCGCGCATGCGGCCAGTCATCGTAAAGGATGAATCCGTCACGGCATCGGCCTTAGTGCGAGCCTTAATATCGAGTGTAACCTGATTTAAAAATTGAGTAAGCGAAGGATCATCCATTGGTGGCACAGCGCCTGCATTACTCATTGTGGCAAGTAACTCTGCCAACTGATCGCCAGCGCCTGGCTTAAGAACAAGTGTGTAGGTTCCGTTTTTTTCGGTCATGGTGAAGAGCTTGTTACTGAGGTCACGCACCATACCCAACATCGTCTCATCCTGCTCTTCGGCAGCTGCTAAGATCTCTTCTGGGACTGTGAGCATGAACCACTTTTTAGCTTGGAGCTTGGCCACAAAAGACATCAATTCATGCTGCACATCACCATCAACTGAATCCACTAAAAGATACACCTTACCATCAACGACACGCATTTGAAGCTTGGCGCGAATCTTGGTAAAAGGAGCAGCCACATCGAGTGTCATGTTAGCTGTCGCTTTAACATCGGCACCCTTACCAGATCCGGCACCATCTACCCACATGGAAATAAATACGTTTTGCTTAGGAACCTGAACGTGAATTTCGTACTCGGCATTGGCCGATTGCTGCAATTTTTGCATACCAGCGATGATATCGGCTGGCTCAGTAAAAGCGGCGGCGGCGAGCGAAGGCAACACCATGCTTACGAGCGCGGCCATTGTCACAAACTTACGCATGAAGAAATGGGAGAAAGGACCCATATACTCTAGGGAGATATATCCTAATGGTCAAAAAATTAGCCCTTAGACGCTCTTACGATACACAAATACGCGTGGGTTTCTGCCCGGCTGATCGTAGCCAGTAATTTTTGTTGGCAAATCAGACCTACCTGCCAAAGTAGAGACTTCGCCTAAACAGGCAAAGCCCGACTGCTCGGTAAAGTTATGGCGACCATCGGACGCACCCGTGAGCGCATAGAGTTCGGCAGCACCCGGGATGTTTTCGAACTGTCGCTTGGCCATATCTACTAAGCCTGCTCCGTGACCATTACCGGTGTAACTAGCCCATAAGCCTGCCAATTCGTACTGTCCATTACCAAGCGGCTGAACCGAGACCCCTCCCAACGGGATGCCCTTAATACCCGAGACAAAATGGGCATCGAGCAGTTCATTCATTTGCCCTGATGTACGAGTTCGAAACGGCTTGCCCTCGCCGCTCTGATCCGAGATTACACGCTCTACCAGTGCCCTGGCCCGTGGCTGCAAAGGACCCTGAGTAATGTGCTGCTGATCGATAAAGAGCGTGCCACCGCCTTTCCAATCAAAAACTTCCTGCACTAAACGATCGGCTGCTACCACAGCCACTTTTTGAGCCGAGGGCAGCGTATCGCGAATTACTTCGCACGTGCGCTGCATGGAGCCACCTACTTCTACAGTGGAATCTTCGCCGGATAAAATGGCTTCTAAACGAGCACGAGTAACCAAGCTAATGGGGCCTGGGCGTTCGGCATCGGGCTTTTTTTCGAGCAAGCCCGCCTGTGAACTTAAGAAAACCAGCTCACCGATTTCGTGACCGTATTGGCGAGCCAACTGCGCCGCAATATCATCTCCGTTCACATAGACCTCTCCATCACTCGCCTGACCAATGCAACCGATGGCTGAGATCGGCTGATCGAGCCAGGCATCGGAAACTGAACTCGGAATACCTGTACGCCCCCGGCCATTCACCACTGCCGAAGGCACGTTAGAAGGACGCACAACATACAATTCTGGAATAGCTGCACGTAGTCGCTCCATGGTGTTTTCGTACACTGGTCGCACACCAGTGCGAAAGAGCTCTGGCGGCACATGGGCAAAACCATTACCGCTCGCCAAATACGATCCCACACGCTTATCGATTTCGGCAGCGCCGCCACAAACGAGTAATACGCGTATATCTGCCCGGCGCAATTCGGAAATTGCATGCACCAGTGTGGGCAGATTTTCGGGTGTGGTATCGGCACTACGCGCCCGAATGACAAAGAGTGAATCTTGGTAGAGCTCTCGATACGGCGAGCCGGCAATGAGATCAGGAGAATTCATAAAGAACCTCGGCGGAGTCTCCGCAGAGGATGGTTGGGATTCGCACGCACGCTCTTACCCCACCCTCTGGGAGGATGTACGGCGAGCGCGACGAGCGAGCGGGAAGAAGTTCACGTTGGCGCGTATTTTCTACTTCGTGTCCATGAAGTCAAGAAAATTAGACCGCTACTGTGCGATTATGCCGCACCGACTTCAAGAAGAACCAACCAATGATCGCAAACGTGACTACTGGCGACACATATTCGGGAATATGGAAATCGAAGCTGTGGAGCACCATGATCACACCCAGAGCCAAAATGGAATACATGGCCCCGTTTTTTAGGTAGGCATATTTTTTCACGCGCTCAATATTACGGAGTGTTAACTCGCGTACCACCACCGCGCCGAGACCATTACCTAAGAGAATCAGTGGAACCGAAAGCGTGAAGGCAAACGCACCCAATACGCCATCGATACTGAACGTTGCATCGATCACCTCGAGGTAGAGAATCTTACTAATATCGCTCATGCCCGCCTGCATTAAGGTTCGCTCAGCTTGCTCAGCATTCTCTTTAAACCCGTGCGTTATGAAGAACGCCGTGGATCCCAGGACGGCTCCAAAGGCCATAATGGCCTCGACTTTAAGGGCCTCCCAAACAATGAAGGCTAAAAACAAAGATGCAACGGCATAAAACCAGACACCTTGTTTCATAAAAAACGACTCACCTTTGAGTCCGAAATTTTTCGGTTCTAAAAACAGCCAGTGGAAAAAAAGGAGAACCAGGAATGTACCGCCACCAATGAGGAGTAACGGTGCAGATTTTTCGATGGCACCAATAACTACTGGATCATTACTAAAAGTCGCAGTGAGCGCACCAATCGGCCCTAAGCTTGGTACCGTCGCCCAAATAATGACCCAAGGCAAAAGCCCACGCACTAAAAAGACCGCAATCAAAATTCCCCAGACCAAAAACCAGCGCCGAGCCTTGGCACCCATGGTGCTCAGGACTTCGGCATTGATAATGGCATTATCAACTGAGCTGATCGTCTCAAAAACACAGAGACCCAACACTGTCAGGATCATTGCAAAAATAGTCATACCTTAATAGGCTAAAGGTTTGTCTGGCTCTTGTCCAAATTGATATGGCAACTGCACAAGCTCTGGCTCCATAATGCTCTGTAAGGCTGCATGGATTTCGGCATGTAAGGCCAGTACTTCTTTACCAATTTCTAACTCAAAATCTTGAATGGCATCGCGTAAGTGCTCTACAGAAGGGGCCGCATTCCAGTCGGGGCGTATCATCGATTTGGCAATAGTCGAACGTGCTTCATCAAACTGACCATCCTTCACCAGCCGATATGCTACTTCGGCCCCACCATCGGATTGACGGAGTCGCTGCGCAAGCTGATTCATACGAAGAACCCAACTATTTTTCTGTGTCTTCACACTATGTACTGTGCTCACTGCCACAGCCAAGTGCCCAAATGCGGTTGGTGAGTACGGAGCTCTATTTACATTTTCACAATGACGAAAGCGTCGTGCGTCGCGAACTTGAAAGTTATGACCGCAGACTAAATTGGTTGCCTTCAGAGGACAATCAAACTGACTCGTGTCGTCTTCGTGATGCTTACGACCACAGGTATGAACAACAAGGGATTGAATATGGGCACTTAGGGAAGCGAGGGTATGCTGCACAGCAATCAATCGAACATTCTGGGGATAAAAAAGATTGCCTATACCTATAACGTCGGGGCCGCCTAATTCATCACAGAAATCGGCACATATGCCCTCATCGATAATATCCCTAACCGGTGTAGTACCAGGGTATTGTCTCATCACCCCTAGATTGTCACGAATTCTTTACTTGTCAAAAACGCTCTGGCGGTACTGCAAAGCCTCGGCAATATGCTGCGCAGAAATGGCATCGGCATCTGCTAAATCGGCTATGGTACGAGCCACTTTAATAGTGCGATGATAACTCCGCGCCGAGAGGCCCATGCGATCAACCGCCTGACGTAGTAATTTTTCAGATGCGGCGTCGAGATGGCATAGGCGATCGATATCTTTAACACTCATTTCTTTATTCGTCCGGAGTGTGCGACCCGCAAAGCGAGCTAATTGTCTTGCTCTGGCTTGCTTCACTCGTTCGCGAATCACGGCCGTGCTTTCGGCCGCCTGCGAAGGTTTGCGCTGCAAATCTGCAATGGGCACTGGCTGTACATCAATAGTTAAATCAATACGATCGAGGAGCGGCTCGCTGATGCGTCGCTCGATCCGAGAACTGCTCCCCGAGCTGTATTGCGGTGGGTTCATCGCCGCGACCATGATGAAATCGGCTGGGAACGTCACACTCCCATGGGCGCGCGTAATGGTAATTTGTCGATCTTCTAATGGCTGACGCAGTACTTCTAATACCTGGCTCGGGAACTCCGCTAATTCATCTAAGAATAGCACACCTCGGTGAGCCAAACTGATTTCGCCGGGCCCGGGAATTTGGCCACCACCCACAATGGAAACTCCACTGGCTGTGTGGTGCACCATGCGAAATGGACGCGCATCGAGGAGAGAGGAATTTTCAGGTAGTAAATTAGCCACCGAATAAATTTGCGTCACTTCGATCGCTTCTTCTGTCGTCATGGGCGGCAAAATACCGCGCAACGCTCGTGCTAAAAGTGTTTTACCGGAACCTGGAGCGCCAGACATCAGTACGTTATGCCCACCAGCAGCGGCGATTTCGAGCGCGCGTTTGGCATGTTGCTGTCCACGCACATCGGCAAAATCAATCAGATCCAAAGGCAATTGATCTAGGCTGCTTGCCGGAGGTGGCACAGGATCTGGCACGCGTTCACCACGCAAGAGTTCGCATACTTCGCTGAGCGATTGCACTGCCCACACTTGTAAACCAGGAATAAGCGCAGCTTCGGCGCCATTACTTAATGGCACCACTAAAGTTTTGATGCCGAGTTGCGATGCCGCTACCGCCGAAGGCAATACACCACTCACATGTCGCAAGCTACCATCGAGCGCCAGCTCACCTAAAAAAGCCATGGTCCGCAATTTTTCAACCGGAACTTCGATCATGCCCTGAGCAATGAGGGTGCCGAGAGCCATAGGCAGATCAAAACGCGGCCCCGATTTACGAACATCGGCGGGAGCTAAATTGACGGTAATGGTACGACCAGTAGGGAGCTTAAATCCGCTACTGCGAATGGCCATTTTTACCCGCTGCTTACTCTCTTGTACGGCGGTATCACCAAGGCCCACAATCACCATGGGGCTATCGCCATTCGTAATGCCGACTTCTACGGCAATACGAGCACTTTGGAGGCCAATATTGGCAAAGGAGGCCAGCTGCGTGAGCATGGTATTAGAGGAGAAAAGTGCCTATAAGTGTACACTCGTACACCTTTTTGACAATGCAATGAAGTGGACGAATGTACACCTTAGTGGTAGAACTGAAATATGCAGACCGCACGCCAAACTGTGGGGCAAAAAGGCGAAGCATTAGCCAAAGAATTTTTGCTGCATGAAGGTTACAAAATTTTGGGCTGCAACGTACGCCTGGGCCGAGACGAAATAGATATTGTCGCCTTCGACCCCAACGATACTGTTGTAGTATTTGTCGAAGTAAAAACCAGACGATCGACCTCAATGCACTATGCCCCAGAATCAGATCTCACGTACAAAAAAAGGGCCTGTATGCGGCGTAGTGCCGAAGCCTGGATTGCCACCCATAATTACGATGGCCCATGGCGCATGGATACTATTTGCATCGTCGCGTCTAAAGTTACCAATCATGTATTAGGAGTTGGCTCAGAGTAGCGTGCAATGATGTAAGGTGATTTGCTACTCAGAGTACAAGACGGTAATCGTCTTACCAAAACCCAAGCCCTTGGCTGGCCAGCGCGGCCATTCTTCGGGGCTTGCGAGCATATCATCCCACACCTTCTTTTTGGCTGCACCTTTGAGGAAAAATAAAATTTCGTAGCTCGCTTGTAGCACCGGGAACGTCACCGAAATACGCTCACGCACGGCAAAACGATCAGTAG
>CAZLUF010000010.1:12445-18978 GCA_964562645.1 uncultured Candidatus Peribacteria bacterium | reverse complement strand
TTCCAGAGCAGTACAGCCACAAAGCCACCAGGCAAAAAGTGCCAGTTGCCTTCGGTAAAGATGGTGAGCATCATGCTCCAGAAGGCTTTGGGTTGCCACAATAAGGTGGTGGCCGAAATGTTCTTAGCATTTCCAAACGCCAGTCCATGGCTCAATCGATAGATAATAAATGGTGCTGCAAACACTGCCGACCAAACGAAGAGGTGTAAAAGCCAGTGGCGGAGATCGGCCCAGGTAATTTTTTGCTGCCGAATACCCATGATCAAACTAAGACCAATAGCGCCGGCAAAGAGCGGCCAGTACAGCACCAGGCCCTCCGATTTTACAAAAGTGACTATGCCAAGCAGGCAGGCATTCAGGCGCAAAAAACACTGACGCTCAACAGGGCTTTCGGCGGCAAAGGCATGGAACATAAAGGCGCCGATGAGCAGGAGAAAACCACTCATGTAGGCATCGATATACGTATTTGTGCCATGGATTTGATACAGCGGTAACGAGGCTAGTATATAGGTACCGATTACCGACCAGTGCAAGGGGGCATGGCGCCTTAAAGTGGCGTATAGAAGCCATAAAATCAGTACATACCACGCCGGGTGAATGGCGTTAACCAGTGGATCTGTCCAGTTGCCGGCCAGTGTGCTGAGCCAGGCTTTAAAGAGGGGGATTGCCGGAGGGTACGAAGAAACTCCAGCCTCGCTGTCATCGGGCAGTGTGAGGGTGAGTTGGTGTGTATGTGCTATCACTTTGCCCCGCAGGTTCCAGTTATCGAGGCTGTCGTCAAAGTATGTGGGCATGAGGCTAAATACTCCGCCTAGGCTCACAATTCGTAGCATGGTCCATAGGCCTAGGAGTAGGAGTGTAGCTTTCCAAGTACGGCTGAGTTGGCGCGAGGGGGCGCTGGGTGCCAGTGGTGGCCGCGCTGGCGAGCGAGGCCGGGTGAGGAGCCATACAGGGACAATAATGCAGAGCAACGATGCAAAGCTGATGGCGTAACCGGTACGCGTGAGTTGGAGTTGTAGTAACCACTGCCATAAAAAATGCCAGTAGCTGGAAACGGTGATGCCAACCAGTGTAGCTGCTGCCCAGCGTTCTCCTGACCAGAGCACGGGGGTGCCACGTTCAATCACCCGCAGTAAAAGCCAACCCACAAGTATGGGTGGCAAGCAGCCGAGGAGGAACCACACGATGGTCATGGTAAGAGGCGGTACAGAAAGCTCTGAGACGAATACTGCCTCACGATTGTGCCCGGTCCTAATACCGTTTTTCCATCAACCATCAGCATGCCGTTACTATCTACTTGGATATCGGGGCGCGCGAGTACTAACCACTCGGATACACTGCTCTTGAGATCTTGGGTGAAGAGACGCGGATACGCGCGGTAGCGCATAATTGGCTGTACGGTTGAATCGGGAGGTGCCAATAGGCCAAAGCGCTCAGCGGGGCCTAGGTCTTTGAGGGCGGTATCGATAACGCTGTGCAAGTTTCCAAGTGAGCGGAATTTGCGATCGATGTGTGGCGGAGCAATTTGTGTCCGGTAGTCGTGCCGAGCGTACGACAGGAGTTCACTACCCATGCGGAAATCGAGCACTAGCCACAGGCTGGTGGCAACAATGACCAAGAGTACCGTGCCGGGAGCAAGGCGCCGAGTGATGGCAAACCGAGACCATTGCGACCAACGACGGTTGATGAGAAAACAGAGAGCGCCGGCAATCAGTAGTACAAAATATCCTAACTTCACGGCGGGCAACCCGCGTGGGGGGTGTTCGGTAAACAAATTTTCGAACCCAATAGGTGTAGTGGTAAAAATGGGCCCCCACAGAAAGTTGATGCTATAGCCGCCGAAGGTATCGAACTTCCAAAACGACTGCCAAATGGCTTGTAATTTTTCCCAGTCATCAAACGAAATGAGCTCAATTCCTTGCAGATATATTTCGCTTCCGGCGGGGAGAGCTAAGCCAAGTACACTTGTGTGTGGATCCCACTGACTGTAGGTGTGGGCATCGATACTCACATGTGCAATTTCTTGCTTATCTGGCTGTAAGACAAGCGGTAGGCGGACATAGGTACCCGCTGGCCTATTTCGATGTTGCCAGAGTAATTGAGCATCTTGATTGTCGCGTACGGCGAGTTGTAAAAAAATGCCATCGATTGGGAAGGTGGTGGGGTTATTAATGAGAATGCGGCCGTCCACTGGTGCCAAGATGTGCAGACCATGTGGAGTGGGTTCTACCTTCCAACCATCGAGCACCGAAATATCCACAGGTACTTGGCCTTGAAAGTCTAAGAGTAGGCCGCTCATGGCATGGGTCATGCCAGGCGCACTCAGCAATATGGTGCAGATTAAACCGAGCCACAGACGGCGGAGAGCCAGCGGTGTTGCCAGGGCACGCATTACGCCGCGAGACCGGCCGTGGTAATTTCGGCAGGGCCACCGGCCACGACTGCCTTAATACGGCGCACACCAGCCGAAGAACTCTCTTCTTTTTGAATCGTAAATTTGCCGAGCAAACCAGTGTGGCCTACGTGTGGTCCACCGCAAATCTCTTTGCTAAATGAGCCGTCTCCCACTACATACACTTTTACTTCGCTGCCGTAGCGATCATCGAACACGCCAATGGCTCCCTCGGCTTTGGCGCCATCAACCGTAGTGAGATGGTAGGCAATGGGCGCATCTTTCTGGATCTGTTCGTTTACCAAGCGCTCTACTTCTTTGAGTTGCTCGGGTGTCATTTTATCGGGGTGGTTAAAGTCGAAGCGCAGGCGTTCGGCTGTAATGTTACTGCCCTTTTGCTGCACATGCGTGCCGAGCACTTTACGCAGTGCTGCATTGAGCAGGTGAGTAGCGGTGTGGAGCTTAGTGGTTTCGGCACTGTGATCGGCGAGCCCCCCGCTGAACTTTTGTTCTGCACCTGCGCGACTTTTTTGCTGATGTTCCTCAAAGGCTTTTGTGAATCCTGCTTCATCTACAGTATATCCTTCTTCGGCAACCAGCTCTTTTGTAAGCTCAATTGGAAAGCCATAAGTATCATACAAATGAAAAGCATCTGTACCTCGCATTTGTTTATTTGCAAATCCAATAGCTAGCATTTTATTTAGTTGGCGCATTCCTTCTTGCAAGGTTTTTGCAAACTGTTCCTCTTCTTTTTTTAAGACATTTATTATCTCGATTATTTTACTATTCAGCTGCGGATAAGCTGAGGTATAGATTAAATGAATTTCATCAGCAATATCAGCACAAAACGAGCCATCGGTAACAATTCCAACGCGCTTGGCAGATCTTACGGCACGTCTAATTAGTCTACGGAGTACGTAACCTTGATCTACGTTTGAAGGGCTAATTCCGTCATAAATTATGAAAGTTGCTGCTCGCAAATGGTCTGCGATTATTCTTATGTGCTTAATTTCTTCATTTGTAAAATCTGTTTTACCAGTCTTCTTTTTTACAGCGTCAATAATGCATTTTAGTCTATCTGTTTCGTACACGCTCCCAACTCCTTGTAATACGGCGGCTACGCGTTCTAGGCCCATTCCGGTATCTACATTCTGCTGCTTGAGTGGTTCAAATGTGCCATCTTCCTTTTTGTTATATTGCATGAACACATCGTTCCAAATTTCCATCCAGTTGGGGTCGTCGTTAGCAGGGTTACTGCCGGGTGGGGGGAGTTCGGTTGGGCCAACCCAGTAGAACATTTCGGTATCGGGTCCGCAGGGGCCCGTTTTACCGGCTGGCCCCCACCAGTTTTTGGCTTTGGGTAAGAATCCAATGCGTTCGGCGGGTACGCCCAGGCTCTCCCAAATTTTGGCCGATTCTTCGTCGCGCGGGGCATCGCTATCGCCAGCAAAACAGGTAACGGCAAACTTGTTCAGGGGAATACCTAGTACCTCGGTAATGAACTGAAAACTCATGCGGATGGCACCCTCTTTAAAATAGTCGCCCAAACTCCAGTTACCGAGCATTTCGAACATCGTAAGGTGGGTGTTGTCGCCCACTTCGTCGATGTCGCCAGTGCGCACACAGCGTTGTACATCTACCAGGCGACGACCTGCTGGGTGGGTTTCGCCCATGAGGTATGGCACCAGCGGGTGCATACCAGCTGTGGTAAACAGCACCGTTGGGTCGTTTTCGGGAATGAGCGGCGCGCCAGGAATAATGGCGTGTTTGTGCTGATCGCGGAAAAAGTTGAGGTACTTGGTACGAATTTGGTCGGTAGACAGAGCTTGCATACGCAAAAGTGTACACCGAGTGTTTGGCTCACGGCCAATATTTTATGGCGCATATCTCTTTACGCATGCCCAATGTGAAAATGCACTTAGTCGGTAGTGGCAAAAACATGCTTTTTTTGTTATAATAAGGAGAAATCTCTTTTTTCTTGAGTAAACGTAAACGCTCACGTACCGGCTTTCGGCTCACCTGGCATACGGTGGTGTTCAGTTTTAGTGTGTTGCTTTTGAGCATGCTACTTGGAGTGGGTTTTTACTACCGTGGTCGGGCGATTATGGAAGCGGAGGTGAAAGATCGATTACGCAGCACGGCGGTACTCGGTGCTCAATTATTTTCAGGTGAAGAATTAACGCAACTGCGCGGGGCCCAGGCGGTGCATACGGCCGAGTATGCGGCCGTGGTCCAAAAATTAAAGGGCATTAAGCTCTCGGAACCACGTATTCGGTTCGCCTATATTCTACGACGCACGGATCGTCAGACTGTGTTGCAGTTTGTAGCCGATGCCGATTCCTTTAGTACCGATGCCGAGTTGGATAAAGATGGGAATGGCAATGTGGATTCGTACGAAGAGCCAGCCGATCCTGGCGATGCTTACGATGTTTCGGAGGTGCCACTTCTGCAGGATGCCGTGTTCCATGGCCCAACTATCGATCCGAGTTTTACGGTGGATCAGTGGGGTATGCTCATTTCGGCCTATGCGCCCATTCGAGATGCCACTGGGCAGCCGGTTGCCGTGCTCGGTATCGACCTGACGGCCGACCAGTACACTGCGCTTACCCAGGCGGCATTTTCGCCCATTGCCCTGTTTTTAGTATGTATTGCTTCGTTGGCACTCAGTGCATATGTGGTCATTTTCCTCCGCTCGCGGCAGCTGCGTGAGCTCGAAAATATCGAAGAAGAGCGCAAGGGAATTTTGCTCTTGGCGGCTCATAAACTTGGCTCGCCGCTCACCATTTTTAAGTGGTCCTTGGAGGCTTTAGAAGATACCCGCGGCACACCCCGGGCCGAGGAAGAGCTCGATCGTCACATTCACGATGTCAAAGAAGGTGTGGCCTCGCTTACCGGTGTCCTCAAAACCCTCAACGAGGCCGCCAAATTAGAGAAAAACCGCGTGATGTATCGGCCGGTTCTGGGCTCGTTTAGTCAACTCCTCATCCGTATCACCTCCGATATTGAGCATAAACTATCGGCTCGTCAGCAACGTCTAGATGTGCAAATCGAGCCAGGTATTGAGTTTGCCTTTGATGCTCAGCTGCTCGAAGATGTCATTCGCGAATTGCTTCGCAATGCTATGTGCTACTCGCCCATTGGGGGCGTAATTGCCGTGCAGGTAGCAAAACACGGTCAGTTAGTGCATGTGGAAGTGCGTGATCACGGTTGTGGTATTCCCCGGCGCGACCTCGATCGCATCTTCAATAAGTTCGTGCGCGGGGCCAATGCTCACCTGTGCAATCCCGATGGCAACGGCCTAGGTCTGTTTATTGCCAAAGGTATTATTGAGCACGCAGGCGGTACGATCTGGATCGAGAGCGAGGAGGGCAAGGGGACTAGTGCCTTTATTCGTTTGCCTATGTCGATCGTGAATACGGGTAATGCAGCTACAGTGCAAGCACCGGGTAATGCAGCGGCTCATCAGTTGCTACGGTAATCAATTAAAGTAAGCGTTTATATGATAGAAACAGAATATGGATGCAGCTTGAGACTGCCATTTTCATTATCAGGGTCACAAAAAATGAGTATCAGAATTGATTGAATTGTCACTTTTGTCCGGCAACAAAAGTAGCCAAAAGTGTTCCTAAAGGAATTGCGTCCCAAGCCTCTCGCACTACGCATTCGCTTATGCTCGAGAGCTTGGTCCTGGGAACCTGCGCGCCAATAGCTTACCGTCGAGCATCACCTATGACTTCACTTACGTTGAACTAAGGGTATTAAGATTGCAACGAAGTGCAGTGCTCGACCGCCCCCTCACCCCCCGTGGCGCGCATCCCTCCCGCTCTGTACCGAGTTTTAACCTACAAACTCATTCATATACTTTTTACTTCAGGGGTGGGAGCCAAAAATGCGCGCGGGTGTGGGATTGTCATACCGTTCGCGAACGGTATGACGGTAGGCGCGCTCTTTTTTGGTGAGTTTCTTTGGTCGCTCAAAAGAAATGGCACTGTCTGCCGTCTGGCAGACAAGAAGTGGCAACTGTAGACTCATGTAATAATTCTATTGCCCATCTTCCTGAGCTAAGATTTTTTTAGCTACCTCAGCGGCATCTTGAGCATTGGCTTCGGGATATTGCTGTGCCATCTCTACACTGCTGCCC
>CAZLUF010000010.1:4640-12435 GCA_964562645.1 uncultured Candidatus Peribacteria bacterium | reverse complement strand
GCTTTTCTTGAGTTTCGTTCTGTTCGGCTTGTGCCTCGGCGGTGGTAGCGGGAGTTTCGGAGCCGAAGGCAAGGAGGCGATGTTCCATAACGAGGCAGGGGAGGAGTTACTGGTGATCAATGGCACCTAGGATCTTGGTTTGGAAAATTTCTTCTTCGGCTTTGGTTTGTGTTTCGGCTGCGGCGCGTAGAGCGTGATCGTGTTTTTGGAGAGTGCGTTCGTACTCGCTTAAGCAACGTTTGAACAAACTAAAATCGCGGCGGTACTGCTGCAGTCGAGCGGCGTAGGCCGGCAGAGTTTCGGTTTGATAGCGTTCGTCGAGTTGTGTGTAGGCCGTAGAGAGTAAATCCGGGTTGATCAACTCCATGATGGCATCGTAAATAGCAATGCCGCGCTGGAGTGCATCGGCTGGAATGGCTGCCGACAGCTCATTGGTAATTTGTGTTGGTGTGGCCATATTTCTTTATAGTATAGCGTAAAAACCTCGGCTCGGGAATGTCTTTCTGGCTCAGGTCTAGTTATTTACGTAAAGACTAAAATGTTGTATTATAGTATTAATATGAATACACAAACAATTACTACTCCAAAAACTACAACCCTCACGATTCGCACTTTTCGTGATGTCCTGGGTTTGAATTGGCGGCAGTTTGAGTACTTCTCTCAGTGGCTGCTGGAAAAAGAGGGTTGCCGCGATGTGACGGTAACACGTAAGCATGGTACGGAGCAGACAGATCGTGGTATCGATATTACCTGTCGTCGCCAGGGGTTGCGTTGCTTGGTGCAGTGTAAGCATTGGAATACCGACTGGAGCGAGCCAGGTGAGCACTTGCCGCTCACGCGGGCACTACGCGAACTAGGTGGTTGCCTGCGTCGCGATAATGTCGGACATGGCATTTTTGTCACCACTGCTCGCTACAACTACGCGCAAATTTGCGAAGCACGCGATATGGATATTTGGATTGTAGGGCAGACCGAAATCGAACGTATTTTGGATCGTGCCGGGCCTTGCCAGTTGCATTGTTAAGATAGCCGAAAATCAGGTAAACGCTCTTGAGTGGAGCCTACATCCGCTATACTGCAGGCATTCAATTGCTCGATGCCATGTTCGGCAATTTAATTGAGGCGGTGTTGCTCGGTCCATTGCAACAACTTTCGTACGTGTTTTGGAGTTTGGCGGCACTGGTGACGGTGCTGTGGATTTTAGGTGCCTCGAGCTTACCGGCTGCGCCAGTACAATTGGTGGTGAGCCGGGCGGTACTACACGTGTATGCCTATGCAGTGATTCCGGTGGGAGTAATTGCTCTGGCCGTATTTTTTGTGATGAGTTTACCGGCGAGTTTGGACCAATTTCTGCGGTACAGCCTTATTGAATTTCAGCTCAGCTGCGGGAGCCTGGTGGGTTGGAACATTTTGCATCGCATTAAGGCGTACAGCCCGCGTTACCTCTTTGGATTTACATTGCCGGCTGCGACAGCTTTGGCAGCGCTCATTGCCCTGTCGCTATCTCTCGTTATGCAGACGGTGCTCTTGCCAATTAATACTGGCCCTATGGATTTAGCGGCCACTTTGCTACTACCGGCTTTGGCCATTAGCGTGCTATTGCGTTCGGTATTGATTTTATTGCTCGCGTACGGTGCACTGTTTATTCGCTCAAAAATGCACCGCTGGCGCGGTCGTATGCATGCGTAAGAAATTTACGATACGGTCTTGGTAGGTACCGATGAGCCACCGAGTGCCTCTTTAATGAACTTCATCACTTCGGGTGTAAATCCAAATTGTGCTTGGATTGCATCGGGGATGAGATCATCGATTTTCTGAATGAGATCTACGGCGTTTTTGTTATCTGGAATCATTTTTTCTACTACTTCTACCAGAGCTTTGGCCTGGGAGCTTTTGGGGGTAATACCACCAGAAATTAACTTTTTGGCTGTTTGAGCTAGCTCACTGAAATTACCGGAATTCGCGGCTACGTTCGTTAGATCATTGAGGAGCGACATAGGTGCGAGTGCGAAGGTTAGGAAACCTTGCTCAATTTTCTGGCGGCGTGGTAGGCGCAGTTTTTGCTGCATGTGGAGTGAGCCGTGGTTACGCAGGCCTTGCAAATGCGGCCGGGGCGACTGCATAGACAACACGTGATATCGGTATCGGCAGGGTCGCCGCAGTGCTTGCAGAGGGTGTACTTTTGCGAAGGCTTGAGCTCCTGATCTACAGCTACACGGTGATCGAACACGAAACACTCGCCCTTAAACGCCTGGTTGGGGAACTGCTGCATGTAGGCCAAAATGCCACCTTCTAATTGATACACATGTTCGTAGCCCTGCTTTTCCATTTCGAGCAGCGCCTTTTCGCAGCGGATTCCGCCCGTGCAGTACATCAGCACAGTTTTGTCTTTAGGCAGGTTGGCCTTGGCGACATACTCGGGGAATTCGTGGAACGACTTGAGCTTGGGATCAATAGCTCCCTCAAAGTGGCCAATGTCGTACTCGTAGTCGTTACGGGTATCGAGCACGATCACATCTTCGCGCTTGAGCCAGGCATCGAACTCGGCCGGCGATAAATGCTTATGAGGACCAGCAGGTTTTACATCGGGCTGGTGGAGCCCCACGATCTCTTGTTTAATTTTTACCGACCAGCGGCGGAACACCTGCTTATCGGCTTGGCTGTCTTTAAATACCACGCTCCCAAAGCGTGTTTCGATATCCTTTTTGAAAGCAGCAATCGTCTCGGGGCTGCCACACACAGTGCCGTTAATACCCTCTGGAGCCACGAGTACCAAGCCACCCATGCTGTGCGTTTTGCCAAACTCCAACCAGTTCTGGCGGAGGGTGGCGAGCGCTGTGGCATCTTGCTCTACGAACTTGTAAAAGGCGGTAATGGCAAAGGTAGACATGGCCAGAGTATAGCGTAGCTGACAACTGAACAAAGAGCAGTTTTGTGATCGTTTTTATCGTTCGTTGTAGCTACGATGGGTACATGTTTCGGCTCGTGCTATTAAGCGGCATTTGTGTACTGTTTGGGGCATGTGGGCGTACTTCTCCCGCTACGTCTGTGCCAGAGGCAACCGCGGTACCAACAAGCATAGAATGGAACGAAACGGAGGCCTTGGCAGCTTTACCTAAAACTCCCCAAGAGTGGAAGCAAAAACTCACCGCGGCCGAGTATCACGTGCTGTTCGAAGCGGGGACTGAACGCCCATTCACAAGTCCACTTTTGAGTGAACATCGCCCCGGCACCTATGTTACAGCCGATTGTGGTCAGCCGGTGTTTCGCTCGGAGCAGAAGTTCGACTCTGGCACGGGGTGGCCCAGTTTTTGGGCGCCCATTTCGCTCGAAGCTGTGATCGAAAAAACGGATACTTCATTTGGCATGACTCGCACCGAAGTCCTCAGTAAATGCGGTGGTCATTTAGGACATGTGTTTGATGATGGGCCAGCTCCAACGGGTTTGCGGTACTGCATGAATGGCGTAGCGCTTAAATTTATACCCGACGCCGAAATGCCCGTGCAGTGAGATAAAAAGTAATATTTGCTAAAAAATGTTAGTGTTTTATAATGTTATTAGAGCCAGTTCCCTGGTTCTAGACTTGATCATTGACCCTGGTTAGCAGAAAGGCTGACATGGCAATACCCAGAAAACGTTGGCGTTTTCCGCTGAATCACCGTCAACGTCGCCGCGAGGCAGCGAAGATCCGGCGATTACGTAAACGCAATGGTCCGCCCGGGCCGATCTGGCCCGCACTTCTCATCGTCATTGCGTTGGCTACTGCTGCCACAGGCATGGCCTTGTGGCTACGATGATCGACGGGGAGGCGCTTGCGCCTCCCCGGTTTTCTCTCCGTATGTTTGCATACAGTATGCAGGTACTAGAACTTCCCGATGCTTCGGCACATAGTCGACAAATTGCGCGCGCTGAGCGAGCAGGCGGGTACTTGCACCAGGAATTACATCGTTGCTATGGCATTGATCAGCGAGTGGTCGAATCCATCCCAGCCAATTCCGGGCTCTATTTACTGGGCGAGGGTCGCATTGTGCATGCCTACGATCAGGCGGCACTACAGGCGAAACAAGTGCAGGTGGTGGCGGTTGATCGCGATTTACCCATGCATCCGGTTGGCCCCGTGCAGCACCAGGTGCAGTGCGATTTAGAGACATTGGGCCAGTGGTGCATCACTGAAGCCAGTAGTACTGTTCGCACTACCCTAGAGGCGTATCGGAGCCAGGCATTACTGATGGGCTTGCCGCAACCCGGGGGCTTTGTTGCCTCGCACATTGGTCGGTACTTACCAGAAACGGCGGTACAGGGTTTGCTCAAGCAGGCCAGTGCCGTGCTAGTCCCGGGTGGTCAGGTGTGGATTTTGGATATGCCGCTGGCAGCTCGTAAGGGTGTTCTAGCCAGCCCCGGATTTACCGAGGCATACCAATTGCTGCAGCACGATTCATCACTCGCACTTGTGGCAGACGAAGTGATTTTGCCTGTGATGCCAAAGCACCGGTACCACGCCATCAACGATATGCGTCAAAAATTTGGTGTGTCTGCCGAACACGACATGTTCTTTAGGAGCTTGCAGCAAGGCGAGACTGGTGTGCGTACCGTACCCGTGAGCAAGATTGATGAATCGCAGTTTCGGATCGACTCCAATCACTTCACTACCGTAGTGGGTTGGGGCGTGCGCTGCATGCAGCTCACCAAGCGTTGCGAGTAGTTGTTACGGCAGCGAACGGAAAAATTCTTGGATCCGTTTGGCAGCACTATTAGGCCAGGTGTGCGGGTACCACTTGCCCTGCCAATCGGTACTAATAGTGTGTGGGCACCAGAGCACATCGTTGCCGGTAGCGCAGTGGCTATAGCGTATGCAGTTTAAATCGCCGGGGCCGGGGACCGATTCCCATGTACAGGCGTTGGTAGACATGCGCAGCGTGCGCACTTTTTCGGCACCGCTAAACGGGGCCAGGTTATCTTTGGGGTTATGCATGATCATAGCGGCAGCAGGGCCGCTGCAGGTGGTTTGTACGGAATCTCCTCCCACGGTGGCCGAAGCCAGTATCACACTGCCGCGGACACAGGCTACCGTGTTGGCCATCCAGGCGCCGAGCGAGTGCCCTACAACCGTTAGGCGATCCATATCGATGCAGTACTGGTTAGCCACACTTTCTACAATGGCATCGAACAGGGCAACATCGCGAATGCTGGTAGCCTTATCGCCCGGATCTTGCCAGCTAAATGAGCCTTTGCTGGCGGGCAGTGCGGCCGGATAGGCAATAAAACTATCGGTCATAGTTTTATCTAAATCCAGATACTTGCGGACCATTTCATTGGAGTTCGTTCGTCCATGAAACGCCACGATGAGCGGTGAGGGATCGTGGACTTTGTACGAGCTTGGTACCGTGAGTAAAAAGCTCCGTGGTACGCCGCGAACTGTTACGGTTGTGAGTGGTTGGCTGGGGGAAGATTTGTTGCAGCCCGGCGAGTAGCGGGGGAGTGTACGGTGCTGTTCTAATTCCAGCATACGCCAGAGCAAATCTGCCGCACGCTCACGATTGATAGGCTGCCACGGCACATAAGAATGGGCCGGCAACACGCCTAGGTCTTCTAGTTTTTTGGTGTACGGAGTAAACCAGTCTTTGCCTTTGGTTTCTTCCACGGTATGTCCGTAGGCGCTCAGTAAAATTTTAATGGCCTCGGCAAATGTGAGGGGGGTTTCCGGTTTAAAGGGACCCCTGGAGGGGCCGGAAACGATGGGCGGGCTTTTAGCAGCACAAACATAAGGGGCGTACCACTCTTTGGGGCTCACATCAAAAAAGCAACGGCGGGTGACGGGTTTACTGTCGCTCTTGCCTTGGAACACGATCTTTAAAAACTCAGCACGGTTGATGGTGTTGCCGGGCTTAAACGTGCCATCGGGATAGCCAGAGATCACCCCCTTACGGCTCAGCTCAGTTACTGCTTGTTGGTACTGGTACCAACTGTTTGCCATATCGGGGAATGGCGCCGGTTCGGCCACCACGGGGTTAGCCGAGAGCAGCAGGCAAGTCACCAATACACACGCCACGGCACGTGGGGCAAAACGCATACGGGTAGTGTACGGAAAATCGAGGCCACGCGCCGCGACTGAGCTAGACAGGCGGCACGGATATTCACTACCCCATTAAGGCACCTTAATTGAATACATTTATTGTTCAGTTTTATTATTTTACCAAAGCTATTTTTTTCGCCTAGCAACCGTAATAACAGCACTGGCAGCATCGATGTTTTTTGGGTCTTGGCTTTGGAGGCCAATGTCGCTGGTGGCGGCATGGACATCACCGATCCAGAAACACTAACCGATTCGACGGAAGTGTATCTCCATACGCTTGGCCTCTTTGAGCGTGCAGCTGAAGTGTTTGGTATTGAGCCTCAAGTGCTCCAGCCGGTGTTTGGCAGTCATCATCGCTACGCCACTCTCCATACGCAAGAGCGCCGGTTAGTAGTTATGCCAGTACATCGACCACAGATGTTTCTGCCACCTCAGGTGCTGCCTGTATTGGGTAGAGCAGTAGAGGTGCGACAAGCGTTGCAGACCCTGCTGAGCAGGGCTCTGCCACCCGAGAAACCGGGCTCTTAAGACCCTTGAAAAACAGTACAGTTTGCTATACATGTGCAGTAGGTCCGGTGACAACCGGTTGATCATTGATAGTCTGCGTGCGGAGGTCTGTATGCGTATTATTGTTGGAGTCATTGTTGGGGGTGTGATTGGCACGGCCTTGGCAGTGTTTGGAGTGACACACGAGTCTACGCCGCTCTGGAATGGAGCAGTGTGGGCAGTGCTCGCTCTCTTCGTTGCCGGTGCGTCGTGTAAAGAATTGGATCACCCCAAACCAACGTGGGGCGAGATGACCGTCGTGTCGCTCGCCACATCATTGGCGGTCTTTGTGCCGCATTTGGCTCGGCACCTGTCGGGCTTCTGATCGACCCTCGTCGGTCCGCCGTCCGATGCCCTCGTGGTATCGGACGTTTTCTTGTGCTTGTTCTCAGGCAGTGAGCAGTTTAGTGTAGGGTTAATTTTCCCTCAGTACCATGCTCATGATTATTGGTGTAATTGTGCTCATTCTTGTTGTGGCAGTGGCAGCGCTAGCCGCCAGTAAGCCCGATATGCTCGTTATCCAGCGCTCGTTGGCCATGAAAGCGCCGGCAGCGAAAATTGCGCCACTCATTGCCGATATGAAAGCCTGGTCGCAGTGGTCGCCGTTTGAGCGCATGGAGCCAACCATGCAAAAAACCTACACTGGTCCTGCAAGCGGAGTGGGCACTGGCATGGGTTGGCAGGGCAGGAGAGTGGGTAAAGGACACATGGAAGTGGTGTCTCAAACGTTACCGAACAAAATTGAAATGGCTCTAAACTTCGAAAAACCGATGAAGGCTCAAAACACGGTGACGTTTACTCTTGTAGAACAGGGCGATACCACGAACGTCACTTGGTATATGCAGGGGTGCAACTCGGTGATGGGCAAAGTGATGGGGGTGTTTTGCAATATGGATTACATGATTGGAAAAGATTTTGCAGCGGGCCTCAAGAACCTCAAAGAGATCGTCGAAAAGTAAAACTGTCATCAGACGCTATGGCAACATTCGCTAGTTGCAATTTAGTCCTCTAGCCGCGCCAGGTGAGGTAGGCCAAGTAGAGTACATAGGCGGCAATCATGCTTAGGCCTTCGTAACGGTGAATGGAAAAATGTTCTCGTTGCCGCCAAAAGAGCAGGCGGCGAAACACATGTCCGTTATGTACGGCATAAAAAAGCATGAGTGTTGCCGCAATCAT
>CAZLUF010000010.1:0-4630 GCA_964562645.1 uncultured Candidatus Peribacteria bacterium | reverse complement strand
GACGCCGATATCTACGTTGGCAGACGCGGTAAATGGCAATGGACTAATGACGGCACTGATACCCAAAATCCAAAAAATATTAAAGATGTTACTACCCACAATATTTCCAACCGCGATATCGGCTTTGCCTTTGCGAGCAGCTACTACAGAAGTGGCCAGTTCGGGTACCGATGTGCCCACGGCTACGATAGTAAGACCAATAAATGACTGCGAAAAACCAATGAATTCTGCCAAGCGCGTAGCTCCTTCTACGGTCATTTTGCCACCGGCAATGAGGGCCAAGAGGCCACCAAAAATCATGCCAGCTGCCAGCCATGCCGATTGTTTATTTGAAATGTGTTCGTTTTGACTATCATCGACACCCTGTAGGCCAAAGGTGTACCACAGGAAAATCAGGAAAAACCCAATGAGCACTATGCCTTCGCTGCGCGAGAGAACCATGGGTGCACCATCGAGGATGGTGTCGTTGGCCATAACAGCTACTACTGCGGCCGCCAGTAGCGCGAGGGGGATTTCTTTCCACACGGTGGAACTCTGTACGGCCAGTGGTGTAATGAGTCCGCAGATACCTAAAATGAGTAAAATGTTGGCAATGTTACTCCCCACAATGTTGCCAATAGCTACGTCGCTCGCACCGCTAAAGGCACTGATGACGTTTACGGTAAGTTCGGGCATAGAAGTGCCAAAAGCTACGACCGTAAGACCAATAGCCAGTTCCGAAACACCCAAACGGCGGGCAAAAGTAGAGGCACCATCGACTAGCCAGTCGGCACCTTTTACCACCACAAAGAGTCCAGCAAGTAAGAGTAGTAGGGCAATAAGCATGCTGGCAGTATAGCAAAAACAACCCAGGTGTCCTGGGTTTATTGACTAAGTTTTTTAGTGTATGAACGTAAAAAGCGCAGCTCGGGCTGCGCTTTTTTATCAGTAATAAACTCAATTTATATTGAACCTTTACGTAAACGTGTGAGGAGCTCGGGGTTACGGAAGTAGGCACCTACCGTGAGCACTGCCAGAATAACGTAGGCGAAAGTAGCATCTTGGCCGTGGGTGAGCAGCGTGGCTGTCACGCCGCCGAAGTAACCGACCATCAGTACAAAACCAACGGTAGAAGTGCGGGGGATAATGTAGAGCAGGGTGATCGTGAGCTCGATAACACCTAGCGCATGCTCCAAGCCGGGTGTCATACCCATATCGGCCATCATTTTGGCCTGCTCAGATGCAGGATCAACTGGCATGAACTTCATAACGCCAGCAAAGATGTTGAGTGCACCTACGAGGGCGGTGCAGATCCAGCCGACGAGGGAGGAGACAGAAAACTTCATAAGAATGGGGAAAGGAAAGGATTGAAGTATATCTTCTATGATTCTCTTGGCAGAGACAAGATCAGCTTCGCTCTTGTCATTGGTGTGGCAATACGTACAATAAGCCCACATGCATAGCTGCACGCACACCTGGTGGCGCCTCGCTCTCCAAACGGAAGGGATGTGCGTCGTGCGCGGCTAAAGCCAAGAACTCTACGCTTCTATACACCCTTTCCGCGGGTGTTTTTTTTGATTTCCATGCAACTTTTCCTCTCGATCATCGGCTCCTGGTGGTTCTCGCTCGGCGACGGGAAGGGCTTGTGGTGCCATTGTAACTAATTCGTACATCACACCTGCGCTCTCCCGATCGTCGATGGGGAGAGCGTTTTTTTTATTTCATTTTTCTTCTGACGTATGAACTTACTTCTACCTGCCAACACGCGGCCTCAGGTCCTACTTACTGGCACATCACCGGGCGTGCGCCAGGTGCACGATCCTCAGCAGCTGCCCTTTGATACTGTGACGTATCTCCTCCGCGCGGATTCTGCCCGTGCACGTTTATTGCAGGCGCGCGGACTCTGCTTTGCGGTGGATACTCGACTCGATGGCGATACTACCGATGCACCAGCTATCGCTGCCCGGACCGAACGCTTACGCACACTAGTGGCGGCACTGGTACCACAGTTTTCGTTTGTCACTCATAGCGATCTGGAGGCCGATGGGCTCGCCGATACCCTCGCGACAACCGATCAGCACTTCCATATTCCTGAACCCGATCGTCGGCACTATGCGCGTATCCAAACCGCGCAGGTATTACACCTACGGAAGCAGGCGCAGGCTCAAGGGGCGGAATCATTTACAAAATTCGGTTGGATTTTAGGCAGACGAGCCAGTGGTCCAACAGGCGGCGAAGTACATTTTGATCAGTCATTACCAGCCGATGCCGCCATACAAACACAGTACACGGCACCGGGGTTTTTATTGTCGCGCAGCGATGGCAAAGCACCATATTTATTAGCCAGCAATGATGTGCACGATCGCATCTGTCTTCCTTATACCCGAGCTGATATTGATCAAGAGCTGCAGAAAATTCGTCCCGGAATTTCGCGCTTAATGGCAGTTACTCTGAGTGCTACGGCGCAGACCATTTTGGGCGACCGATCCGAAATTCACGATCCCGATGCTGATTTTGTGCAATTGCCTGTGCCTGGTCATTTACGCCAGGCCGTGCATGACCAACAGCACATTTCCGATCTCCGTGCCTGCGTAGAGGCTGCCTTTTCCCGCCTGCTCTCATGAATCATTCTTCTTCTCTTATTGGCGTAGTTGGGGGGTTTGGTCCCGACACCACTGCCGAATTCTGTTGCCAACTTATTGCTCAGGCACGGCAGTTGAATCCATACATTTCACCAGCGTTTGTGGTGGACTTTGTGGCTGTGCCTAGTGCTACCGCCGCACTCGCCATTCGCGGCGACAGCCAGGCGGCACGTTCGCTTGTGGCATCCATTAACGGTAGTCTGCAGCGTTTGTACCAAGCCGGGGCAAGAACATTTGTGTTCCCTTGTAATACCATGCATGCATTTGCCGCTCATTTTGCTGTGCCAACGGGCGGTCGTTTTTTGCACATAGTTGATCAAGTGGTACAGGAGCTTCGGGAACAGTGTGTACAGGTGGCCGGAGTGTTGGCTACAGGTCTTACGGTGCAAGCGGGCTTATATGCCACGGCACTCACGCAAGCCAATATTGCGTACCGTGTTCCAAATGCCCATACCCAACAGGAATTGAGCGAGCATATAGCTCACTTTCATGCCACTGGCACGGTACGGTCTCAGGCTGCCGATTGCTTGCGGCAAGCTCTTAGTGCTTTGGCAGAACAAGGAGCCGAGCGCGTGGTACTAGGTTGCACGGATATTGGCGGTATGCTGCGTTTATCTGGAATAGTGTCGCCCATACCCTATACCGATTCGGTAACGGTATTAGCCCGCACCGGGGCTAGCCTCTGCATGTTGGCGTAATTGCGGGGAGGGTATGTACCTACTCTCCCTAGATATTTTGGCTTTAGAAAGAGCAAAAGTTCTGATATAATACTCGATATGGATATTGCTTACTGGCTACTAACTCTTGTAATTCTGGTTGGGGTTTGGCGCACACTGAAACGCTGGACGCTCCGCCTGTCGCTGACACCGATTTTACTAGTGGGATCGGGGTTGTTGTGGGCGCAAGTTGTGGCTCCACGAGTGCCACCTCAGTGGCAGTACCTTGGAATAGAGAAACGGGTGGCTTGGATTACCAAAAAAGTTCCAGCACTTACAACGTATGCGCGATTACTCAATCCAGCACAGTTAAAAAAAGATCTGGCTAACGATGTGAAGAACTTGGTAGAGATGGATGCCAATGGCGAGCGTCAAATAAGTGATGAAACGAAAAAGAAGTACAGTAACGTGAAGGTGCCAACGTTCATGGAAAAAGATTTCAATGCCATGAAAGGCAAAGTACAAACTCAACAGGCCGAAAACTCTAGTCTGGAACAGGCAGTTAAGGCCAACTGAAGACGTCTTTAGTGCGTATGGATCCGGGCTTCGATCCGACGATCGGGCACCAGCCACATAAGGGCCACGCCGACGTACATGGCCATAGCCAGCCAGACGTTCACAAACGTGAGCAGAATACCGGCGGCATAGAGCGCCAATGAAAGGTTGCCTTTGCGATCTTTGCCTAGCGCCTCGCGCACATGATGGTTGGCTGCATCGTGGGCAATGACCATCACCAAAAACTTATACGAAAGGCCAGAACACAAAAGCACAATTCCGTAGAACAGCACCGGCAAGAACGCCATGTGATTTTCGCCCATCCAGCCCGTGACAAATGGCATGAGCGAGAGCCAGAAGAACAAGTGTAAGTTTGCCCACATAATCGGCCCACTGCTGTGTTCGGTGGCACTGAGGAGATGATGGTGATTGTTCCAATAAATTCCCAGGTAAATAAAGCTCATCACGTAGGCTCCAAAAACAGGTACCAGTGGTTCTATGGCTGCCCAGTCTGAGCCGTGGGGGACTTTGAGCTCTAGGACTAAGATAGTGATTAAAATGGCCATGACGCCATCGCTGAAGGCTTCGAGTCGGTTCGTGTGCATGGCTACAGGATAATATGGATGCGGAGGAAAGGCTATTGTTGCGTCTGACGTTCCTATTAAGAGGACTCTTCCCTTTCTTTGTCAGGGCGACAAAGAAAGGGAGAAAGAAAACGCTCCGCCGCCAAGACCCACTCCGCCCGGCTCTGGGTCTCCTCGTCACTACTATCCCTCGGCTACGCTCGGGATGACATGT
>CAZLUF010000009.1:16377-21237 GCA_964562645.1 uncultured Candidatus Peribacteria bacterium | reverse complement strand
TGTTTTGCCAAATACTCACCAAACGCCTCCACTAATTCCACGAGTGCAGGCGGAATCGCAAGCGCACGCTCATCAATACGGCTAATTGGCATAATTTTCGTACTTGTACTCGTCAGAAAAAATCCATCATATTGATTTAATGCATCGGCCATAATTGGCGCTTCGCGATAGCGAAAGCCCAAGCCATCTGCGACAACGAGAGCATGACGACGTATAACACCATCGAGCACTTCGGCAAACGGAGGCGAAACAATGGTACGGCCCTGGACAGCCAAGAAATTAGCAGTGCATCGTAACAGTTTGCGCGGCGTGCCTGCCGGTACGCCAAGTAACTGCCGAGCATACTGAGTGTTTTGGCCTGCGGCCAGGGTCGCTCAAAGTGCTGTGTGATTGTAGCCACACCATCGCGATACAACTTACGATCGGGAAACAGTGGAGCTAGAGGCAGTATGTATAGCTGCGCATCGGCCGCCGTGCGACCACCGATCAGAAGTATTTTCAGGTTACAGACATCAATGGATTCGGCTTGCAATAATTGCTGGATCCAAAGTTGCAGCTCGCCGAGAGTGATGGCGTGTTCTAAGCCAATAATTTGCGCCGATTTTTCCAAACGGGCCAAATGGTCGGCCAAAAACCGAGGCTTGCCACCTACCACCCGCAATGTTTCGTACACACCGAAACCGTACGCATACTCAATATTCGCTACCGACACACTCGCCTCTTCCAAGGAAATCAATAAGCCGTTACGGATGCAGCGTGTAAATATGTCTGTAGAATCATGAATTCTGTATGAATATGCAAGCGACAATTGTTACATTTGTCATTCAGGAATCCACCATTCTCGACTATTCTACTGCTCGAGATTTTCCTTGCCCCACTCTCTGTGCTCCAACACTTTATCGCTCAAGCTGAATACTGGTCTACCAAGGTGCCACTCGCCTTATTTGCGTTTGGTGGATCTATTACCGAAGAATTCATTGCCCCTATCCCCTCGCCAGTAGTGATGATGACGGCTGGCGCGGTAGCCAAAGCCCAACAGTATTCCCTCGGAGGCGTAGTACTCATTATCGTTCTGGCCGCCGTGGGTAAAACTCTGGGCGCACTCCTGTACTACTGGGTCGGTATGTACTTCAGCCATTTACTCACCGGACGTTTGGGCCTGATCTTAGGTATAACACCAAGTGTCATTGCTAAATGGCACAGCATCTTAAAACACCGCGGCATGGCCTGGACAGCCATGATTGGACTACGCTCACTCCCGCCAGTACCCAGCACACCGGTATCGGTAGCTTGTGGAGTGCTTGGCATGAATCTATCGCAATTTGTGGCTTCGACCCTCATTGGCTTTATCATCCGCTCCTCGCTGATGGTAATGGCTGGCTATCTGGGAAGCACTGCCCTCATTAATTTTACGAAGAGCTTTGATAGCTGGGAAAGCCTACTCACTCTCGTCACAGCAGTAGTAGTCCTCGGTGGCATTGTGTTGGCCTATGGAATTCATCGCTATGGCTGGTTTGGACGATCATCGTTATTCGATAAGGAGTAGATCTGTTATTTGCCTCATTCCTGTATCCCCTCGATTATGAAACTCTCGCCTGCCGCCCTCTCGCTCGGTATCGTTTGCCTCTGCACTAGTACATCTGCCGCAGCATTTACCGATGTATCGCCGCACGACTGGTATGCCGCAGCTATCGAGAACCTGGTGGAGCAGGGCTTGATTGACGGGCGAGCAACCATGTACCGACCCGGCGCACCCGCGACACGAGCCGAATTTTTAAAGCTCCTCTTACGGAGTCGTCAAATTACACCGCGCCCTGCACCTCTGATTAGCAGTTTTAGTGATGTAGGAGCCACCGCTTGGTACCGCGATATTATTGAAGAGGCAGCCGCACAGGGCTGGGTAAAGGGTAAAAATAACTGTTACGGTCAAACTTCCAAATGCCTGGCCGAACCAGCCGGTGCCCTCAGCCGGGCCGAAGCCGCCGTGCTCATTACACGTGCGTTTGCCCTGGAACGTATGGATCGCACCCCGCCATTTTTAGATGTGGGCCCCGAAAGCTGGTACGCCTACGCATTCCAAGCCACAGCCGATGCTTGTGTTATTACTGGCAGCAATGGACAAGCTCGCCCCTCACAAACACTCAACCGAGCCGAAATGGCCATGCTCACTCTGCGCTTGCTAGCACTCGAGAAAGGACAGGCATGCACTCAGCAGAGCAGTGCAAGGAGTAGTTCGAGCACTGCCGTAAGCTCCACGAGCTCGCTCGCATCTACGAGTAGCAGCACGCCAGCTTTTACCGGCGTACAGGTTCGCGCTGTGGGCGACGTCACTACCACTCAATACATTCGCCGCGGAAATCCGCCAGCGCCACTCCTTACACTTGAGCTCTCGGCCGATTGCTCTGGTCCAGTAGAACTGAAGCGATTGACCGTGCGACATTTTGGTACCGGCAGCGCTTACGATATTGGGAGCGTGTACCCCATGCTGAGCGGCCAAATTATTGGCGAACAGCGCTATGATGGCCTCGCGAAAGCCTGGGAATTAACTATCTCACCCGCTCTGCAGATCAACGCCTGTCAAAGCCGAACCATTGATCTACGTGGTGATCTTAGTAGTACCGCTCAGCCCAATGCCGATCATGGGCTAGAAATCACAAGCCTTGAATCCATTGGCCTTTCGCGCGGACCCACCTTAGCCAACTTCCCCATCCGCGGTCCGCTATTTATCATTCGTTAACAGTAGCCTATGTCACGTGTTATCGCGTTTATTCTTGCCGAAGCCACTGGTATCCCTGGCCCCGGCGAACCACTGGCCACTTTGCCACAGCAACGCGGGCCACAGTACGCGTCGGCGGCTGTACCCACACAACGCATTATCGAAGAGCGCCATGGCGCCATTATTAAAACCTACCAACGCAACACGCTCCTCATTGAAAAATCGGTTGAGGTACAAAATCCCTTTTCGCCCGAAACCTTTGCCCTACGCAGCCAGTTAATCCAGGAATGCTATCAGCTAGCCAAACCGTACAAAATTCAAACACACATGACCGAGGAGTACGCCGTGTTAGTAGTCGATCACTTCCATGGATCGCCGGAAGATCTGTGCGATAAACACGGTGCAGCCATTACTAGTTTTCTTAAATCGGAACCTCTGGCGCTAGATGCACAAGAAATAACTCACACACTGAGTGCTCAACTAAAGTATGCCAAACAGGATCTATTAATTATCGACTGGGATGGTGCGTGCGTATTTGAGCCATCTGGCCAGGTAGATGCCACGATCGAATTGCTCCAGCTCGGCAATTTGCAACTACTCCAGTATCGCCTGCTCGATGCCGATGTAGATCGCCGCCTACGTCATGTCGAAAAACTCGTGCGTCTACATGGTGAGCATCACCCCTGGCGATTTGGGCGCGAGGTACGGCGTGGTCTTACCGAAATCATCCGTGTGCGCAGCAACTCCATCATGGAGTTCGATGCCATTCAGCGCGAAATTAAACTGATCGGCGATTGGTACTCGGCTCGCCTGTACGGACTCATCAGCCGTAAGTTCAAACTAGATGACTGGCGAAAATCGGTACGCGAAAAACTGGAGTCCCTCGAAGACATCTACGATATCGTGGCACAAAACTTCCGAATTTCGAGCCAAACCTTTCTAGAAGCCATGATCCAAATAGGCTGGCTTACACTGTTAACCATTGAGCTTTTTCAGCTGTGGAAAAAGTAAAACTCGCTATCGGCACTAACGAGTGCTAGATACGACACTTGCAACTTATATCAAAATATGTTATTATAACAGCATCACATACATATCCACATTCCCCCACACCCGTATGTCGCACAAGAACAAAGTAAATCTTAGCCGCAAGCTTTCTCGCGATGAGAGCTTGCTCGGGGTTTTCCTCGCTTTGGCCATTCCACTCGTCATGAGTGGTCAGGTCGTTAGCCTCCCCGCCGTGGCTGCGTCGGTCTTGATGAAGTAATTTCTCACTATCGACGTCAATCCCCCGCTACGCTTATGGGCTGGCGGGGGTTTTTGATGCATGAGAGAAAACTTTAACGGTTTTCTCTCATAAACTCTCTTTCCCTTCAAGGTGTCTTTGAGAAGCGGGGCCCACAAGACCCGCATCTCAAAGAATAATAAATAGTATGATTTTCATTTCTCGTAGATCTTTATTTTGTTTTCACAAAGCAGAAAAATACACAACATATGATTTCGTTAGACATGTTCATTTGCTAAATTTTTCGGCAAGTCATACTGGCTCCGACCGTGGCGCTCCAAAAGCCCCAGTCATTTTGCCCCCCTTACCCCAACCGCTCTCCTGAGCGCGCTTGTGAAAAGAGTGCATCGGTTTTTGTACCAGAATTTCTCACTGCAGAGAATCCATCTTTGCGAGCAGTGGTAGATCAACATGCACGCAAAGTAATGGAGCGACCTCAGCACCTATTTGTGAATGTACTACAGAAATTTGCCAACAGTGATGAGGGTGAACAACATGATGAAAATGTGCTCTGTATCCAAAAACGCACATTCGCACGACTACGGCAAACATGGACACGCTCGAGTGCGGGCCCACGAATCCGGCAGCGCATTACCCTCACCATGGAATTCGTACACCACGAAATTGAGCGTATTGTTCGCTGTGACCACAACGGTAACCTCTCGATACAACAGATGCAGAGACAGCATGTCGTATCCCACACTCTAGTGATTCTTGAGCGCGAACCAGCGTCGTCTCTGCAGGCCATTGAACCTCTGGCGAACACCAAAAGCACGAATACCTCTTTGCCCAAGCCTGAACCTACCCACCCAGCCGAGCATGCAGGCAAATCATCGCCGCTTCGACAGCCGGCAAAAGC
>CAZLUF010000009.1:0-16332 GCA_964562645.1 uncultured Candidatus Peribacteria bacterium | reverse complement strand
TACTCTTACATAGAGCGAGTGATTCGCCCCGTGGTATACAATCTACTATTGAAGACTAATTGATTTATCAATCACACACTTCCTTTAAATAACAAAATGTTGTATAATATATATACATGACACAAATATCGGATTCTGTTTCTTTGGCCTCTGTGGCTGGCTTTGTGCCGCCACCTAATAAACAGCAGCCAGAGACTCCCCCCTGGCTCTACGACGAAATTATGCGCTGGATTGAGCCAGATCTCATGCTCAATGTGATCCCAAACCATCAAAAGATCTACGCCAACGAAACTCAAGAACAACGAAACGAGCGCATGGCGTATTACGATCAAGCCTTTGCCCAGTTCGATGCCATCTACTCGCAGTTTTCGACGGTGTTTTTTGAACAAGCCAAAGAACTCGCCCACGTAGCCCAAGCCCAAGCCCATAGCCAGGAGGCCCAAGCTCAACGCGACGAAGTACAAGCGGCCGAGGCAGCACTCAATAGTTCCGCCACTCCTCTATGAACCACACAACCGAACATCGTCTCCTGGCCTTCCATGTGCATAACTTTAATGCGCTGCCACCTCGGGGTGGGTATTGGAACCCTATCATGCGTTTTCGACCCTATCCTACGAGTTTAAACGATCGATCGCCCATGGTGCATCCGTTCGATGCCGCCAATGCCTGTTGGTATGGCGCCGGGGCCCGAGCGCGCAACTTCAACTCACATCCGAACTTCCACCAAATGAGCCGGAGTTTTGCTCATATGCCCTCCTTCCAACCCCATTCTTTCCAGGCAGGCGGCAACGATATCTGGAGTCGTCTCTCCAATTTTGGTATTAACCTGTCTCGCTTCCCATCTCAGCCCGAAATTCAGTGTGCCATTAACCACCTGGAGCAAATTCGGAGTATGTACCAACCCCAGCAATGGGCAGGCAATTACCGCCCGTACGGAGCCACCCACGGCTGCGATTACCAAAACCCATATTTTACCGGTGCCCCATGCGATTGCGACCGCCCACTGCCCGGTGGCCCACCACCTACCGAAACGCGCGAACCGCCTCTGGCTCCGCCCGGTGGCGGCCCTGCACCTATGCCTATGCCTTCGGTGTAACCACCGCAGCACACATGGATAAAAAGGCAAGCAACACACACTCCTCAGAAGTGTTTTTTTGTGCTATCATAGTGAGATTTACACCCACAAACACACATGACTCTCGATGCCTGCATTGCCCATGCGATCAGTAGTGACCTGGATATCGTAGAAGCTCTCCCAGAGGTCCACAAAATTCCTGTAGAGGAAATAGAGCCTTACGTGGAGCAGTACGTCGTAAAAGTGCAATCGGCCCTCCGCTGTGTGATTAACGATGCGGGTGAGCCCTATTTGCGCAGCCAAGATGCCGCCGGGCTCTGTGCTCTCTGCTTGGAATCGGGCGTGGGTATTCCACCCCGTATGCTCTTAAAGATGTGCCAAACCATCATGAATTTAAGCAAGCTCGATGCCACATTTATTTTGGATACCGAAGACGGCAAGAGCCTGTACTACGTACGCATGCAGTTGGCGTAATACACAGTCGTTTCTATAAAGGCGACCCTCACCCCGAAGGGGAGGGTCTGTGTTTCAGCTCTGTCGTTGTTTGCGCTCTCGCTCGGCTTCAATGATGGCTAGGGCGAAGCCAATGCCAAATGCGCAGGTCGCAGAGCCACAGGCGATGGCCCAGATGACGCATTCTTGGGCGAAGGCGATCGTTTCGATGGCCTCTTCCGTAGCGGTATCGGCGTAGGCGTAGTTGGCAATTGCACCGTGGATAAACACCACAGTGAGTGCCAAGCAGACGATAGACAGTGTGGGCGAGACTCGCTTGAACCAGGTCAACATGTGTGACCTCCCAACTGTTTCAACCCTTTACTCCCTTCACCGAGATGTCAAAGAGCTGAAACAATGTACAGTATACTTAACATTATTGATGTGCATAGTGCTAAATCAATAAAAAAAGCGGCCCGAGGGCCGCTTTGGATTGCAATAGAGAGATTAACGCTTGCTGAACTGTGGAGCACGGCGAGCACGCTTGAGACCGGGCTTCTTGCGCTCTTTAATGCGACTATCGCGGCGGAGGAATCCGGCGCGCTTCAGTTCACCACGGTGATCTGGGTTGATGGTAAGTAGAGCGCGGCTGATAGCATGACGCATAGCATCGGACTGGGATGACTTACCGCCACCTACCACAGTTACCTCGAGATCAAACTGGCTTTTAACATTGGCAATAACCAGTGGAGCCAGAGCGTTTTCGATCTGAACACCATGGAAGTATTCTTTCATTTTCTGACCGTTCACTTTTACTTCTCCAGAACCATCTTGGAAAAGCTTAGCGCGAGCAACGGAAGTCTTGCGCTTGCCGGTAGCGGCAATATAGGAGCGGGAACGTTCGGTGGTCATACAGTGAAGGTCAAGGGAACAGGCTTTTGAGCGCTATAAGGATGTTCACCACCCACAAGGATGTGGAGGTGTTGGACCATGCGAGGACGCAAACGGTTGTTGCGGAGCATGCCTTTAATGGCAATTTCGAGCACGCGGCGTGGGTCCTTCTGGAGCATTTTCTCCAAGGTAACCCAGGAGTTGTGACCAAAGTAACCCGTGTGGTGGAAGTACTTCTTCTTCTTGAGCTTCATAGGCTCAAAAGCCATTTTGTCGGCATTGATCACTACCACGTGGTCAGCACAGAGCTGATGTGGGGAGAAGGCTGCGCGGTGCTTGCCACGGAGTACGTGAGCAATGTTGGCAGCCATGTGACCCAAGGTCTGGCCATTGGCATCAACCAAATACCAAGTACCATGAGCCGGAACTTTTACGGTAGACGTCTTCATTTTTGAGTGGAGGAACGAGCTGGTTTCTTAGCGACAGTTTTCTTCTCTGTAGGCTTTTTTGCTGCCTTTGGTTCCTTGGCCTCGGCAGGAGCAGCGATAGAAGTATCACGATCGACTAATTCAAAGTTCACTAAGCGAGCGCCATCGCCAATACGCATACCCACTGGTACCAAACGGGTGTAACCCGAAGCGCGCTTGCTGTAACGATCCTTTAATACCTCCATAATCTTTTTAGAAGCATTCTCGTGGCAAACGATGCGGTTGATTTCGCGGATAGCTAAACGTGGCTCTTTAGTCTTAGCCACAGTAATGAGCTTTTCAACCAAAGGCTGGACCACTTCGGCACGCTTTTTGGTGGTACGAATTATTTCGTACAGCACAATGGCTGTAATGAGGTTGCGCTGGATGGACCAGCTGTTAGCTGGTTTCTGGCGGAGCCGGAGACGAGAATGACGGTGACGCATGAGAGGACGGAGAGGATAGCAGCTTTAAATTAGAGATCCATAGATTCGTCGGCCAATTTGAGGCCGCGATCACCAAGGGTCTTTTTTACTTCGTCGAGAGCCTTGGCACCAAAACCACGGAAGTTACTGAGCGTGGATTCTGTGCACTTAGTGAGCTGTTCGATAGAACCAACACCTGCGTTAATCAGGGCGTTTAAGGTGCGTGGCGAGAAGTTAAGGATTTCGATTGGAGTGTAGCTCTCTTTGACTGGAGCATGAGAAGCATCGTCCACATGTGCAGGTGCAGAGCGGCTGAAATCGGCCACGAACTCTGGCTCTACTACCTTCTTTTCTGTAGCGAAGTAGGTGTAGTAGTTCTGGAGGAGCTGTGAGGCAAACTGCACTGCATCTTGAGCGGTGAGCGAGCCGTTCGTTTCGACGTGCAACACCAACTTTTCGAGATCGGTGCGCTGACCCACACGAGCAGCCTCGGTATCGAAGCGGACTTTAACCACTGGGCTGAAGATCGAATCGATATACATGAGACCTGGCTCGTTCTGCTTGCGGTTGCGCTCGGTAGCTGGAACATAACCCACACCTTTTTCGACTGTGAGCTGCATACTGAGGGTGGCACCCTTTTCGAGCGTGCAGATAGGCATATCTGGATTTAAGACTTCGATATCGGAGCTGACCTGCAAATCCTTAGCAGTAATCACGCCAGGACCCTTTGCATCGAGACTGATCGTCTCTGGATCCTTGCTGTGCTTACGCATGCGAAGGAGCTTAAGGTTCAAGCCAATATCCATAATGGACTCTTTTACACCCTTGAGTGTGGTGTACTCGTGCTGCACACCGTTCACACGGATAGCTGTTACAGCTGCCCCTGGCAAGCTGCTGAGTAATACGCGACGAATCGAGTTACCAAGAGTCATGGCGTAGCCCGGTGGCAATGGTCCAATTACGAACACACACTGTGTGTCATCGCCTTTCTTTACAGGGGTAGCTGTAAAGGTTGGTAGGCCGATCTCTTCCTGAATAATGTGCATAACAAAGGAGAGGGAGGGGGCAGTGAACGAGAAATTACGCGCGTGAGTAGAACTCGACGATCTTACGCATATCGACGGCCTGTTCTGCGGCCTCTGGTGGTGGCAAAGCACCAACCTCGATACGGAGCTGCTTAGCATCGACCTTGAGCCAAGCGGGAGCTGTGTACTTTTCGTGAGCCTCCAAAATTGGAGGGAAAACTGGCGATTGTTTGGCCTGTGGGCGCACTGTTACCACCATGCCTGGCTTTACGCGGAAGGAAGGAGTGGTCACACGAACACCATCGACATAGAACAAGCCGTGTCCAACGAACTGGCGAGATTGCAAGCGAGTCATAGCCAAACCAGCACGGTACACTACGTTATCTAAACGACGCTCCAATAACTGTTTTAGGGTATCACCTGTCTGACCGGTAGTCTTAGCAGCCTCGCGGTAGAGTAGGCTAAACTGACTCTCGGAAAGAACGTACATATCGCGCACTTTCTGCTTCTCTCGGAGCTGTTGACCGTATTCGGACAACTTGCCTGTCTTAGGCGACTTAGGACCCTTACCTGGAGTGTAAGGCTTGCGGGTCATGATTTTGTCGTACTTGTCAGAACCGTAGAGGTTCATCCCCTGACGGCGGCAACGACGAGCTTTAGGACCAGTGTACTTCATGAGAGAAACAGAAAAAGCAGAGTGAGGAGAAACTAAACGCGGCGGCGGCAAGGTGCGCGGCAACCACCGTGTGGGATTGGCGTCACATCAATGATGGCATCGAGGTTCAAGCCAGCAGCTTGCAAACCACGGATGGCCTGCTCGCGTCCTGGGCCGAGGCCCTTTACTTCCACCGTAACAGACTGAATGCCGTAAGGCTTTACCTTAAGCGAAGCATTCTCGGCAGCCACTTTAGCAGCGTAAGGAGTGGACTTGCGGGTGCCCTTAAAGCCCGAGCTACCGCTACTGCTCCAACCGAGCACGTTACCGTCGAAATCCGTAAAAGTGACAATAGTGTTGTTTTCACCAGCAAAAATGCAAACGCGAGCCTGAGTGAGCGTGCGCTTCACCTTCTTACGACGAGCGGGCTTCCCAGTGGATTCACTAGGTGCCTCAAGGACGTCGGGTGTAACAGGAGTATCAGCCATAACAGAAAATCAGGAGAGGTGAAAAAGGTTTACGTCTTAGTGAGAACAGCGCGACCGGAGGTCATGGTCTTCTTCTTACCGCGCTTAGTGCGAGCGTTGCGGCGGGTGGTTTGACCACGTACCGGCAACTTACGGCGGTGACGGTAGCCACGCCAGGTACCAATATCTTGTAAGTGCTTTACGTCCATCGAAACCTTGCGGCTTAGTTCACCTTCGGTCAAAAGCTTTTCGACAGCGCCACGGATACGAGCCTGATCGGCATCGGACAAGGCATCGGTCTTAGTATCCAAATTAACACCAAGATCCAAAAGCATGCGGCGAGCGAGGGAACGCCCAATACCCTTAATCGAAGTCAGGGAGATCTCGATTCGCTTCTGTGGGGGGAGGACAACACCGGAAATGCGGAGCATAGACGCTAGAAGAAAAGAGGAGACAGAAGGAGATTAACCCTGGCGCTGCTTGTGCTTAGGGTTCTTTGGGCAAACGATACGACGGATCTTCTGACCCGAACCGTTGCGGCGGATAACCATGCGACAGTGGTCGCAGATAGCCTTACATGATGGACGTACTTTCATGGCTGAGTAGTGGGAGACGGAGCAGTTCCGTGTGGGCCGGGCGTAGTGCCGGGCTGTAGAGCGGAGAATCGATAGGTAATGCGCCCCTTAGAGAGGTCATACGGAGTCATCTCTACACGCACCTTATCCCCTGGAAGGATGCGCACGCGGTGTACCCGCATACGACCCGCCAAGTGGCAGAGAAGCTCGTGACCTTTGGCTTCTTCGCTGGAGATTCGAACTTTGAACGTGGTATTAGGATAACTTTCGATGACCACGCCGATGAGTTCAATTACGTCCTTAGACACGAAGAAAGCCGAGGCAAGAGCCGACAGATCCTAGCTTTTAGTACGGTGTACAGCAAGCTTTGCGTATCCAGAATGTACTCGGAATCGCCAATTACTATTGCTAAATTTAAAAAATGTTTTCTAATACTACGCCAAAACTTCGTATCCGTTGGCTGTAATAAGGATCGTATGCTCGAAATGAGCGGAAAGAGAGCCATCGGCAGTGGCAATCGTCCAGCCATCGCCTACATCCTGGATTTGATCGGTACCCATAGAGGTAATGGGTTCAATAGCGATAATGGTGCCCTCGGGTAGTACTGGGCCCGTGCCAGCCTTGCCCTGGTTTGGGATATCGGGGAACTGGTGCAGGGTAGTACCAAGCCCGTGACCCGTTAAACCACGCATGGCTGTGTATCCACGTGAGTGCAAGTATTTTTCGATTGAAGCCGAAATATCGCCAATGCGAATCCCGGGCTTTAGGATTTTAACCACCTGTTCGAGAGATTCCGACGAAGCATCTAAAAACTTTTTCACTTTGGGATCGATGTTCCCTACCGGCACTGTGACGCAGGCATCGGTATAGAGTTCGCCGTAGATCACCCCGCAGTCGAGAGCAATAATATCTCCTTCGTTCAATACCCGTGGGCCGGGCAAACCATGCACACATTGCTCGTTTACCGATGTGCAGAGCGTGCCTGGAAAACCGTGGAAGCCCTTAAAAGCCGGGCGAGCACCGGGGTGCTTGCGAATAAACGCTTCGGCGAACGCATCGAGCTCTAGGGTAGTAATGCCCGGACGAACTTGCAAAGCTGTTTCTTTGAGACAATCGCGGAGTATTTGGCCGCCGCGACGGAGATGTTGGATTTCTTCGGCCGAGAAAATTTGAAACGAAGGCACGGGGATAGAATAAGGTGGAAAGACAAAAGCGGAAAGGCGAAAATGTGTCGTCTCACTTGATTACGACTAGATGTTTTTACTACTACCGCAGTCCCCCTTCGATACACCGTGTTGTGTCATGGTTCGACTGCACTCGCCATGACATGTCATTCCGAGCGTAGTTGAGGAATACACCAAAATACGATCAGCGCGACACTCAGGATGACATGCGGTCCATATCAAAGACAATCAATAGGACATTCATCGTAGGAGCATGCAGCCCACATTACTGCACAGCCTTCTTCAGCTCATCGTATACGGCTTCCACACTCTTACTGCCATCGAACTCGCTCACGCGGCCCTGCGCCTGGTATTCAGCAATCACTGGTAGCGTTTTAGATTCAAAAATCGCCATGCGGCGACGAATGGCATCTTCGTTAGCATCGTCGGCCCGGCCTTCTACCTTGGCGCGGCCAAGTACCCGCTGCATCCCCTCCTCTGCACTTAACTTTAGGTGCAAGCAGCGAAAATCGCGGCCTACTTCCTGCATGACAATATCAAAATCTTTTTTCTGATCGGCATCGCGCGGAATGCCATCAAAGAGAATACGTGTGGTCTTGGGGCGGGCTAAGATCGCCTCTTTTACCACCTGCATAATGATCTGATGTGGCACCAAGTGCCCAGCATCGATGTAGCCTTTGACGGTTTGGCCGAGCTCTGAGCCACTAGCCACGATTTTGCGAAGTTCGCCCCCGGCTTCGAAAATATCAAACCCAAACTCAGCGGCAAGCTTTTTAGCCTGCGTACCCTTACCAGAACCCTGAATACCAAAGAGGAGATAATCCATGTGCAATGAAAAAGACACCGGCACTCTACCAGGTCTGCCAGGCTGGAAGAAATATGATATGCTCCCCAACCACATGGATTTTCAAAAAAGTTTTTTGGCCGAGCTCGAAACCCCAATTGATGTGACCGATGGCGGTGTATTAGAACCACATGGTACCCAGCTGGCCAAGCTGTACCGCCCCGAACATACCGCACGACGCACTATTGGGCAGCGCCTACACGAAGCCAGAACAGCCTTAGGTCTTATTATGAACAGTGGTGAGCTTCCGGCCATTATCCCCGATACCATCGCTTTTGCCAGTGCTGCCATCCGCCGCCGAGCTACCCCGCCCGATACCCAGTTTTTAATCGGCCATGAACCAGCGTTAAACCGACAAATGCCCAAGTGGATGTTAGGGGCCTTACGTAGAGATAGTCGCATTATTGGGCAACAACATTTAGCCGAAGCCGCCGAACTCAAGGGCGAGGGCGAGCCTGTGACCATAGAGATGGTTCCACACACAAGCCTGGTAGACCCCTTTGTGGTACAAGCTCTGCTGCACAAAACCATGATGCAGAATGGCGACCCACAGATTTCCGAAGCCTGCCGATCCATCCTCCGAAACATGGTGGTGATGATTGGCCAAAAGGTGCAACTGAGCCACATGCAACGCCTGTTTGCCTCGGCCTACCATACGCTAGTGACCATTGCCCCCAAGTACCGCAAGGTTGATCCGAACTTTAACCGTGCCCATAACCGCGTAATGGGGCAGTTTGCCCAGGCTTTGCAAACCCACCCCCGGTACTGGCTGAGCATGTTCCCAGAAGCCGGCCGCACCAAAAATAACCAGATAGGCGTGCCTCACTTACTACCAGCTACCCTGAGCAGCGAAGAATGGCGCGTACCCATGTTCCTGGATATTCCACCGTACGTACTTGATCCCGATCGTGGCTTTGCATTACCGAAAGATTTCCCAGCTCAACTGTACGTAGGCAAGCCATACCAACCAGCACATGACCGTCGCCAGACGTATATGATCAATATGCGCGAAAAGTTAAGTGCCATGGACGCACCAGTCGATCAATACCAATGGGGCGTATATGAGCCCGATCGCACGGCCACGCCTACTACTGAGCAGCTGCGAAATTCGGGACATCCGGAAGTGTTTCGGGAACAAGCGTTGTAGTTCGCTGTCGCACATATGCTGCAAGCGCCTGATCTAAGCGGGCAGAGACCTCAAACTTTGCTACATGTGTTGGTCCTGTATGTACTTCGACACCACCGTGTTGCCGTAGTAGATAGTCTACGACAGGCTGTGTTTCATCACTGTAGTCTTTTAAGCGACGCTGAGCTGCTTCGAGCGTAGCATCCGGCCGACCCGTGCGTGATGTTTGTCGGGTGAGGAGCGTTTCAGAATCTGCCCCAAAAGCCACGATAATCAGAGCTCGTTTCCGCACCAATTGGATAGCATTTAAAATCGTTATTTGCTCCATGGTGCGTGGCATACCATCAATGAGCAACATGCCTGGATGCCCTGTTGGGAAACAGTGCTCCACTGCTTTTGCGACCATATCGTGTGGAGCAAATTGACCGGCTTTCATGGCAGACTGTAATGCATGGCCATCAATAACCTGCTGAGCAGCTGCATTTCTCATTACAGTACTCATGGTCGCCAGCGTACCGATGCCAGCCGATTCCAAGAGTTCTCCCTGCGTGCCCTTACCACAACCAGGAGGGCCAGTGAGCACTAGATCTACTGACTGCCCAACCAATGCTTCTCGCAGATCCTCAAAGCCGTATTGCTCCATAAAAGCGGGTAACGAAAAAGGTGCGCAGTATACGCACCTTTCTTAGATTTTCAAGGCTGTTAAACCCGCTCCTTATACCAACTTTTCGTAGTCGTGAGCCAAAAGCTGGGCATTAATCTGTCGGATCAATTCCATGACAACACCAACGATAATGATGAGACCCGAACCAGAGATGAGTAGATCAGTAGAACCGAGCGTGGAGTACCGAGTGAAGAGCAATGGAATGAGAGCCACGACACCCAAGAACACACCACCCCACAAGTTTAGGAGGTTACTGGTCTTTTGGAGAACTTCGGCAGTTTGGCGACCTGGGCGCACACCTGGAATAAAGCCGCCGCGCTTTTGGATGCTATCGGCTACATCGCTTGGACGGAATGTGACCGAAACGTAAAAGTACGTAAAGGCAACCACCAAAGCAAAGTAGAGAGCCATGTAGACCAAGCTGGGGTTACTGGAGTTGAGATACTCATTAATGAACGTAACCACTGGTGCAAAGCGTGGTGCAGTTTGTAAGAACTGCGCCAAGATAGCTGGGAAGGTAATGAGCGAAACAGCGAAGATAATTGGAATCATTCCCGCCTGGTTCAAACGGATAGGAATGGAGCCCTGTACACCGCGACCAGCGCCCTGGTTGGCGTAAGTAAGCGGAATTAAGCGGTGGGCATCGGTAAAGAGCACAATAACTACAAGGAGAGCAATGGAAACTGCCACGAAGAATGTAAATGGTGCAATTTTGGTCTCATCGGCTGCGAGCAACGAAGCAAACGTTTGAGGCATACGCGCTACGATACCTACGAAAATCAAGAGCGATACGCCGTTACCAATACCCTTTTCGGTAATGAGTTCACCAAGCCACATGACAAACACCGAACCAGCCGAAACGTAGAGCATGGGCAGGAGCACGCCTGGGAAGGTGGTATCTACCAAGTTGGTACCGGCCTGACCCAAGAGCAAAAGCACGCCATAACTCTGTAAAAACGCCAAAGGGAACGTAAGCCAGCGTGTGTAGCGGTTCAATTGCTGCTGACCCTGAGCGCCCTCTTTAGCCAACGCCTCCATTTTGGGGAAGATCACCGTACAGAGCTGCACAATGATCGAAGCATTAATGTACGGACCGAGACCGAGCATGAGCACGGAAAACTGGTGCAAGGCACCACCGGTGAGTGCCGAAAACACACCCAAAGCACCACCCATATCTCCATTATTTAAGTACTGCTGCAAAGCCGCTGGATCGACCCCAGGCACCGGAATGTGCGTAAGAAGGCGAAAGAGCACAAGCAGAACAACCGAAAAGAGGATCCGCTTACGCAAATCTTCTGATCGCCACAATTGACGCAGGTAGGTGAACATGGGAATTACTTGGAACGCGGCAAGAGAGTGACCGAACCTCCGGCTTTTTCGATAGCTGCCTTAGCAGACTTAGAAGCCGAGTGAACCGACACATGGAAGGCTTTCGTCACTTTGCCTTCGTTTAAGAGCTTAACCTCCAAACGGCGACGAATAAGCTTTTTGGCGCGGAGTTGATCGAGAGAATACGTACCAGCCTCGAGCATGGTTTCGAGCATACCAGTATTAATGGGCTCGAACTTCTTTTGGCGTGGAGGTGTAAAACCACCCAGCTTTGGCTGACGCATAAGGAGTGGCACTTGACCACCTTCGAAGCCGAACTTGCGGCCTTTACCTACGCGAGACTGCTGACCCTTGGTACCGCGACCGGCTGTGGTACCACCACCGGCACTATTACCGCGAGCTACGCGCTTGCGCTTGAAACGAGAACCATGAGCAGGTTTGAGACGATGAAGCATAAATACGGAACGGAAACTGACCGACTGTAGCAGGATTTTGTAGCCTACGAAAGGCTTCCTGAATTACAGGCAGGGGCAGCGGAGAATACGGTATCCACACCTAAACGTCAAAAGTTTGTACAAAAACCTACTTTCGACGGATTACTCCATACAGCGTGGCCTGGCCACCCTGGCAGCTATCGGCGGATTTAAGCACTTCTACCTGGCCAGATTTGGTATCAAAGATGAGGGCATCTTCCCGGCCAAAGGAGTTTCCTGGGGTGCCATCTTGGAACAAATCGGTCACGAGTAAGCTGGTACCTAGTACCGTGCCATCGTGATTGAGCGTTACACGCTGACCGGTGTAACGTCCGCCGTAAATGTGTGTATCGTCGATCTTGGGTAGATCCCACACAGCTGTACTCTTTTGCTCGCGATCGTAGATATAGAGCGAATGGAAGCGCTGATCGGTATTGTTATTGAGATCGTCACCCGTGAGATTTTTTGCCAGCGACAAATACGCAATATAGCGGCCATTGCCACTAATAGCCGTGCCAAACGAATTCGCGTCGCCATCGGCTTGTGGCCGAGTTTGCCCCGAGCCATCACGCCAGGCTACGCCGTAGTTTATTTTGGAAACGGTATTAGCCCGGCGATCGAACAAAAAGATATCCATGAATGATCCCCCGCCCCATGGTTGTTCGTAGGCACCGTAAGACGACCCCGAAGTGAATGCTACGAACTGACCATCGTCACTTACCGAAATTTCGCGCACTTCCAGTGCCCCGTTGCTGGGTGCCACCACACTCCCGGGGATCAGAAAGCTCCGCCGCTCGGACACGTCGACCACCCATGGAGCTAATGTATCGTTCACCTGACGGTGGGCGGCAAAAACTACAGTATCGCCATCGTCGCTCATGGCAATATCTATCACCATACGGAAGTCGCCATTAATGAGTAGCGAGGTATCGCCGGTTTCGCGATCATACATATAGAGATCTACCGGACCGTACTGTGAGTCATCCGTATCGTCCTCACTTATTGGCTCTGGAGTGGCAAACACAATACGCTTTCCATCACCGCTAATATCGAACATCGGCGGTTGGAGGACGCGCGCAATATCACTATTGAGCGTATTGATATTCTCGGCCACTAACTGGAGTGTGTTGGTAACACGATCGAGTAGGTAGAGATGTGCCTGCCCACCACCCGTGACAGTATCGGTAGCGAGCGCCATAGCCACAAACCGGCCATCTTCACTGGTAGCGGTGCGCTGGTAGGCCAACCCTTTTTCCACCATATCGTTCCGTACAAAGGCATCGTCGGCACGGTCGAACACCGCTGCTCGGTACAAGCTTTTATCCACCTCTAACTGTAACGAGACAGTATCGCCCTTACTGGCTAACCGAGCATGATGAGTAAAACCATCGCCACGACAGAGCATAAATTCATTGCCTTTTTTGGCTCGGCTGACATCGAGATAGTACGGGTTTGCATCGGCAACACTACTGGCAGAACTACGAACCGAAGATGATCGAGAAGTGACCACGCTGCTACTGCGACTGCTGACAGATGACTGCACGGAAGATGTGCGCGATGAGCTCGAAGATCGCAAGCTACTATTGGCAGAAGAGCGCGACGAAGACGATGAGCTACGACTACTACTGATACTTACCGACGAACGCGAAGTGGCAGAAGTAGTACTCGCCTGTGAGCTAATCTGAGATGAGACTATTGACGATGTCTGAGCCGAGCGCGAGCTCATGGTAGAACTACTAGAGGAACGCGAAGCCACAGATGCAGAGGACACTTCGTTGCGAAGAATCTGCATACTCTTCGCGAGGGCGTAGGCCGCTTCGGCTCGATTCACTAAACGATTCGGTAAAAAGTTTTTGCCATCATCGCGCAGAATGAGCCCCTTACGTTTAGCAACTAAAGCATACGGTGCGTACCAATCGCCGGAGCCAACATCTTGGTACGACAAACCGGTCGTTTCGGAAAACTGAAAGGCAACCGCTAACATTTTGTAGAATTCGGCCCGCACAATTGTTTGAGCTGGTCGGAATTCATTATTGCCGTAGCCCTGCATAATGCCCAAGTACCAGGCAATGGCAATGTGATCGGCATACCAGGCATTGGCCTCGACATCGCTGGAGCGAAACACAATCCGATCGGTATCGGGGTGACGATCGGCCGCCAGGAGTAACAACTTAGCCGCTTGCGCACGGTTGAGCATCTGTTCACCATGGAACAGACCATCGGGCATGCCGGTGAGCACTTCGCGGTCGCGCAGGTAAGCAGCAGCCGCACCTTCGGGCGTAGCCAGTGGCAGATCTGGAAAAGCTGTAGCCGCCAAAGCCGAGCTAGTAATGGAAGGCGTTACAACATACGACAACAACAATGCCGCTACGCTCACCAGCACCATTGCACCCAAAGCCGAAGCAAATGGGTATTGCCGAGCAGTGGCGGCTGGAGACATAAAAAAAGAGTACTCTGCACCACTCCACCTGTGAAGCTGACACCAAGGCGGTATAATGACCCTATGCATAGAATCTCTCCTGCAGTGTTCACTCTGTGGATGGCAACCATATTCACTGGTACTGCGCTTGGGCCGCGTGCCGAAGCCTTCAATTTACGAGATTTCGATAGAAGCCTACCGCCAGCTCACACGGCCGTCTCCACCAACTCATCGAGTAGTAGCCGCACTCCTACCAAACGCCCAACCAGGCGCACAGTCAGCAGTTCTTCACGTTCGTCGGTACGGGTACTCACCTCTCTGGAGGCCCGCCGTGCCGCCCGGCTAGCCCGAAGTCAACAACTCACAGCCACTGGCAGTGCTCGCACCACTGCTCGCCTCAAGCTTCTGGTGGTACGTTTTTCTAATGCCAGACGCGCCGAGAACAATGCCCCACCTCTCAGTAACTTGCCCGTCTTAGCGCTCACCGCCCAAGCCCATGCCGAAGATATGGTAGCTCGTAATTTCTTTAGTCACGTGTCACCCGATGGCAAAACACTAGAAGATCGCCTAACCGCACAGCATTACTACGATCAGTTTTACCAAACCCATTGTAATTGCCGTATTTTTGCCGCCGAGAACATTGCCAAGGGCTACCACGATGCCGAAGAGGTGGTACAGGGTTGGATGGATTCCCCCGGCCATCGCCAAAGCTTACTCAACCCCAATTACACCTGGGTAGGGATTGGCCTAGCTGGCGATACGTGGGTACAAGTGTTTGGCGGCACGGTACCGATTGAGAAGTCGGATAAATAACCAAGTGGAGCTATATCCTCATTCTCAGGTTCTTCAATACGCTTCGAACGAATCCCGGCTTATTCTACAGACGTGCGCATACTCGCCTGTAGTTTGGCAATAATCTTCGGCTGTAGCAGTGTACTGCCCGCTCAGGCGCAGATCGCCTTTTATACCGAAAACGTTACGCGCGCCGAGGCAGCCATGATTCTCTTAAAAACCCGTGCTCGTCAGATCAAAAAAATTACTGTCACCAAAGATGTGACCGATGTACTGCCCGGGAGTTGGTACGAACGTTTTGTGGCTACGGCAGTGCAATATGGACTCATGGATCCCGATACCAAAGGCCATGTGCGCCCCGACGATGCCATTACCCGCGCCGAGTTTGTGGCAATGATTACCATAGCTTTTGATCTACCCGAAAGCCTGCCACACACGTACGAAGATGTACTACCAACGTGGTACGCCCGTTACGCGGGCACAGCACAACAGTACCGACTCTTTCAATCGGACGTAGATGGGCGGCGTCTCCTCTTTCCTCAGCGCCAACTAACCCACGACGAAGTGCTCACTGCGGTGCAACGCCTGCAGAAGACCGTGGGGCAGTTCTTACCCAAGATCGAAGAAGATCCCTCGATCAATCTGCGCATTCTCGCCAAACAAGAGGCTAAAAAAGCCAGCCTAGATCGCAAGCTCATCCAGAGCATTACCATCATTCCCGTGGCCGACCCACTCAAAGCAAGGCTCACGGTTTCTTCGGCATCTTCGGCAGCCTCTTCCTCGGTATCGTCACTCTCGGTGGCCGATGCCAAAGCCCAAGTGATTAACCTGGTAAACGCCGAACGTACCGCTCGTGGCCTACACCCCCTGCAGAATTACCCGCAAATTGCCGCCTCAGCCCAAAACTACGCTGTAGATATGGTCATGCGAAATTTCTTTAGCCACGTCTCTCCCGATAATAAAACACTGGAAGATCGCATGAAGGCAGCCGGCTACTACGGCGCCGTACGGCCCGAGACCTGCAACTGCATTGTTCGTTACGTGATGGGTGAAAACTTGGCCCAAGGCCAAAAAACACCTACCGAAGTGGTACTAGCTTGGATGCGCTCCCCTGCTCACCGCGCGGCCATTTTAACACCGCAGTTCACACACATTGGTATTGGTCTGCAGGGCGATACCTGGGTGCAGCACTTTGGTGGCGTGCTGACGACGGTGCAGAGGAAGTAATGTCACTTTTGTCCGGCAACAAAAGTAACCAAAAGTGCCTGCGCGCCAATAGCTTACCGTCGAGCAGCACTAATTCTAATAGCGAGCCAAATTAAGGGTATTAGTAATTGAAATGAAGTTCAGTGCTCGACCGCCCCTTCACCCCCCGTGGCGCGCAAACCTTCCGCTCAGTGCCTCCTTCAACCTACCTACTTATTTACATACTTGTTACTTCAGGGGTGGGAGCCAAAAATGCGCGCGGGTGTGTGATTGCCATCCCATT
>CAZLUF010000008.1:20795-22639 GCA_964562645.1 uncultured Candidatus Peribacteria bacterium | reverse complement strand
GGTATCAAAAATGGCACCTGCCTTCTGTACACGATCTAGCGCAAACTGCTGCTGGAGTTCGAGTAGCGAAAATAGTTCCTGAGTAGTGCCTGGATTCCAGCCCAATAAAGCCACAAAGTTTACGAGCGTTTCGGGTAAATATCCCTGCTGAATGTACTCGTCAACACTCACCGAGTTCTGCCGCTTACTAAGTTTGGTACGATCACGATTGAGGAGTAGTGACACGTGGGCGTAACGCGGTGGCTTAAGACCCAAGGCTTCGAATAGTAGCAAGTGTTTAGGAAGAGAGCTGAGCCACTCTTCGCCACGAATCACTACATCGATCTCCATGAGGTGATCATCGACCACGTGCGCCATATGATACGTGGGGAAACCATCGCTTTTTAGAAGCACCTGATCATCGACCGTGTGACCCTGGAACGACACCAGACCACGAATGTCATCGGTAAAGCTGATAGTTTTTTCGTGTGGAACTTTTAGGCGAACCACATGTGGTTCGTTTGCCTGCAGTTTTTTAGCTTTATCTTCAGGGCTCAAGCGCAAGCAGCAACGGTCGTACATAGGGGCTTGCTTGCGAGCCTCTTGATCGCGGCGCATCTGCTCTAGCCGCTCAGGCGTGCAAAAACAGTGGTAGGCATGCCCTGAGGCCAGCAATTGATCAACGTATGTGCGGTAAATAGCGAGTCGCTCACTCTGAAAATATGGCCCTTTCTCACCCCGTTGGCCAAAGGTTGTACCATTGAGCACCACGCCTTCGTCTGGCTCTATACCAGCCCATTGTAGTGCGCGTAGCACAGCCTCAACGGCACCAGGTACGCTGCGCTCTTGATCCGTATCTTCAATACGCAGCAAGAACTGACCACCTGTTTGCTTGGCAAGCAAATAACTGTACAGAGCAGTTCGTAAGCCTCCCACGTGGAGGAAGCCAGTTGGCGATGGGGCAAAGCGTGTGCGCATGTGCTCCAGCCTACTGCATTTCTAGTAGCGATGCACCTGATTACTCCTGCACCTTCATAGTGAAGGTCATTGGTTCCACAGGCTTATCTTCGGCACCACGCTCAGTATTGGCAATGGCATCTACGGCATCCATACCGTCGACTACGCGACCAAATACTGTATGGCGACCATGGAGGAAGGTGTAAGCACTAGGCGAATCACCCTGCACAATAAAGAACTGGCTACCATTGGTATTAGCCCCGCGGTTCGCCATAGCGATCACGCCGCGTGCAAAGGGAATGGAGTGTAGATCGGGGTTATAGACATACCCTTCCGATTCCAAAAGCTGCTGCTGAGTCTGTTCGCCGTACTCGGGCGAAGGCAGCTGAGCTGGGTTTAAAATATCTTTGATCTTCGTTTGTAACTGTGGATAGTCGTTGGCATTGATTTCGTCGCCAAAAGTAGCACCAAAAATACTCTCGCCACCCTGGCCGTTACCAATAGGATCGCCACCCTGAATCATAAAACCAGGGATAACACGGTGGAACGACAGATTGTCGTAGTAGCCTGCCCGAGCCAACAAAATGAAGTTCGTGGCTGTTTTTGGAGCAGCATCGGCATCGATTTCTACCGAGACATCACCCTTGGTTGTCTTAATGACTACCAAGTGCTTACCGCTCATGATTTCGCTGGAGCTCTTGTAGCGCTCTCGAGCTTCGTTCAAAATTTGGCCTTTGAGCTGCAGGCTAGCCTTTTCGGCCAGACCTTCGCGTTGCATCTGCTCAGCAGTCGGCGGTGTTACTTCGACTTTTGGTGTGGTCTTGGAACAGCTCACGAGGAGCAGAGCCAAAGCAAAGAGAGGGATGATGAATCGTGTCATAGCCTACCGCGGGTACTCACCTCCAGGT
>CAZLUF010000008.1:13904-20785 GCA_964562645.1 uncultured Candidatus Peribacteria bacterium | reverse complement strand
CTCTGCCGAAGAGCGCAAGAGTAGTTGCGCTATCTTCATAGCGGCATCGGCACCTGCAAAAGCACGAGAAGATTCACGAATTCGGGCGTAGAGAGTGGTATCGACCAAAAGTGAACGTAGCTTTGGCACAAGTTCCTGGTGTAAATCGGTTTGTGCCAAGAGCAGTGCGGCACCCGTTTTAGAAACCAATTCCGCATTCTTCTGCTGGTGATCGTGAGCCACCTCGCGCAGTGGTACTAAAATAGTAGGAATGCCCCAGCTACAGAGTTCGGCGATGGCGCCCGCCCCGGCTCGACTAAGCGCTACGGTACTAATGGCATACAAATGTGGCAGTTCCAGGTGAGCAAAGGGCCGTTGCCAATAACGAGGATCGTGCACGTCATCAAAGCCCTTCCCGGCGCCAGTGAGGTGTACGATATCAAATGATTCAAGCAGAATGGGTAAATTATCGTGTACTGCCTGATTGAGTGCTGCTGACCCCTGGCTCCCACCTAACACCAAAAGCACAGGACGTTTACCTGCGAAACCGGTAATCGAAAGTCCAATATCACGCTGACCCGTTAAGACTTCGGCACGCACTGGGTAACCTGTTCGCACATCATCTTTACTGCTCTGCGAACGAAGTGGAAAACCTAGGCAAATGGAATTGGCCCATCGGCGCATGAGCGTGTTGGCCCGCCCCGGAGCAGCATCGGCGTCGAAGAGAATCACTGGAATACCTCTACATTTCGCCAAAAAACTAATTGGAATACTCAAAGCCCCACCTGTGCAAAGCACCGCATGTGGCTGACAACGCTTAAGGAGCCGCCAACTCCGTAAGACTGCTCTTACAATATGCACTGGCGAGCGAAACGATCGTGGCAAGGCTGTATACGAAACCGATTCCTCATCTAAAAACTGCGCCTCCTCTGGGCGCTCGCTGCACACAAAGTGAGCCTTAGCCTCGGGGAAGAGTTGCTGAATTGCGCGCCAGACAGCTAGCCCCGGCGCAATGTGCCCAACGGAACCTCCTCCTACAAACATGAACTGTGGAGCCAAGACGCGTGTGCGTTCGATCATATGAAGGAGTCTAACACGCACTGCTATTTGATCCAGGCCGAGTGCGCAGCAAACAGAAACAGGAGTGGTGCTACCACGTCCGCGACCTCGCCTGACGCGAGTTCGTGCGCGTACGGACACGGCGCTCTTCGACAAGTGGTGTGGTGGTATGCGTAGAGATATTCAGCAAAATTCCCACTGCTGCCAACATGACCATGAGGGATGAACCACCGTAACTGATGAAGGGTAGTGTAAGACCAGTTAAGGGGAAGAGACCAATGTTCACACCGATATTGATCAGTGTTTGCACGGCGATCCAGGTAGTAATACCGGTCGCAAGCAGGAACCCAAAACGATCAGGGGCGCGCAGTGCAATTTGATAGCCGCGGAAAATAAGTACGCCGTACATCAGAAGTACTAAGAGGAGGCGAGCAAAGCCCAGCTCTTCGGCCATCACTGCAAAAATCATATCGCCCTGTACCTCGGGCAAGTAGCCGAACTTCTGAATAGATTTACCGTATCCTAAGCCAAAAAAACCACCACTACCAATGGAGATGAGTGCCTGGCAAATTTGGTACCCCGCCTTACTTTCGCAAATTTTAGTGTTTTCGGGATTAAAGAGCAGCGACATAAATCCAATGAAGCGGATGCGCACATACTCTTTTTGCAAAATAATTGGTAACCCTAAAATCGTGGCTAAAAAACTACCCGATATCACATGGATGGCGTTGCCACCGGCCACAAAAAACATCACCACCGCAATTAGTGAAATAACCAGGAAAGAGCCCAAATCTGGCTGAATGGCAACGAGAATCGTACTAACAATGAGGAGTGTAACGAAGGGAATAAATCCTTCTTTGAAAGTGGCAATATCTTGTTCACGTTTTTGTAACCAAACCGATAGGTAGCAGATGAATGCCAATTTTAGGATCTCGGCTGGTTGCAGCGAAAACGAGGCAATGCGGAGCCAGCTACGCGAGGTTCCCCAGCCACCGTTAAGACCGGGAATGAGCACGGCGATCAGCAGAATAATGCAAACGAAATACATGTAGCGCGCGTATTTTTCCCACAGTCGATAGGGGATAAGGGCAGTGCCAAGCATGAGACCGAGGCCCAAAAATAGGTGAATGAATGTACGCCACAAATAGAATGAGTTTGATCCTTCGCCATACAGACGATTGGTGAGCTGGTAACTCTCAAATACGCTCACACTCGCGATCATGGCCAATCCAAAGAGAGTGAGCATTACCGTTACGCCGAGGAGGAGGACATCCATTCTCTTGAACACAGGCTTGAGCATAGAGCCGAGTCGTGCCAGGATCCATACATCTCTCGTAAATCTGTGTTGCTACTCATCTTCACTACCACTGCCGCATGCTTGCTCAGTTTACTTACCAATAACGCCATTGAGCAGCACCTGCACGCGCCAATATCGCTGCTAGGCAACTGGCTTGGCCTCCAATTGGCACATAATCCAGGCATTGCGTTTAGTGTGGAATTACACTGGCTCGAGTTACCGGTGATTTTTGGGGCGCTGCTTGTCGTGGCCATCATGGCCGTAGCTCACGGGCAGCAATCCATTTGGATGCGTATTGGCTTTGGGCTGATTCTCGGCGGTGCCGTGGCCAATTTGATTGATCGATTACAAGATGGGGTGGTGACCGACTACGTCCAAGTGAGTACGTTTCCTATTTTTAATGCGGCCGATAGCTGTATTACCATAGGTATCGCCCTATTGATGCTCGAACAGCTCTGGCGACAAACGAAGCCCGCAGCTGAATCGCCACGAAAAATCAGGTGATTCTCGCCCCAAGAACTGGTATTCTTCTCCACCTTTCCTCTCCTATGGACGTTCGATATCGAATCCGCGGTGGCAATCCCCTCATCGGCGATGTGAACATTAGTGGCTCTAAAAACGCTGTCCTGCCGTTAATTGCTGCCACTGTATTGGCTCAAGGTGAATCAGTTATTCGGAATGTGCCGCATTTACGCGATGTAGTGGCCATGCTCCGCATCATTGATTTTTTGGGTGGCGAAACCAGTTTTACCGAAGGCACCGTACGCGTACGTGCCGATAAAATGCGTAGCCAGCCAATTCCGATTGAACTGGTGGGCAGCCTACGTGGTTCCATTTTGTTTTTAGGACCACTACTCGCACGGTTTGGCGTGGTGGAAATGCCCTACCCAGGTGGCGACGTTATTGGCAAGCGCCCAGTAGCTGCGCATATTGAGGCCTTTAAACAACTGGGTGCCGAAGACATGTGCACGAATGACACACTGCATTTACAAGGACAATTACGAGCTGGTCGCGTGATTCTGCCGGAGTTTTCGGTAACCGCCACAGAGAACGTAGTAATGGCAGCGGCTCTGCTACCGGGCAGCACACGTATCGATATGGCAGCTGCCGAGCCACACGTACAGGAAGTGGAGAACTTGGTAACAGCAATGGGTGCCAAAGTGGAAGGAGTAGGTCAACACACCGTTACTGTGCATGGGTCTTCTACGCTCCGTGCCACCGAACATCGCACAACCTTCGATTACCTGGAGGCTGGAGCAATCTTTGTGGCCGCCCTCATCACTCGTGGCCGCATTCGCATGCACGATGTCGACTGCGAACAGCTCCTGTCGTTTTTAGATGCCATGCGCCGCTTTGGAGCCGTATATAAGATCGATGCCCGTGAGCGCACGCTGTTTGTCGATGGCGAGCTGAGCAATTTGCGCGCCATGAACATTCGTACGAATATTTACCCCGGTTTCCCTAGTGATCTGCAGGCCACTACCGGCGTGATGATGACTCAAGCAAAGGGTGTGAGCCGTTTGTTTGAGCGTTTGTACGAGGGCCGCTTGGCTTACCTATACGAATTAGAAAAGATGGGTGCGCATATCGAAATTTTAAACTCCCACCAGGCGCTCATTATCGGCCCTACACCACTCCGCGGCCGCGTAGTTGCCAGTAACGATATTCGCGCGGGTGCCGCCATGGTGCTTGCTGCTCTCTGTGCCGAAGGCGAAACCACCATTACCGACGTCAAATATATCGAACGTGGTTACGATCGCTTGGATCAAAAGTTGGCCGCACTGGGAGCCAAGATCGAACGTTTTGAGGCGGCGTAGAATTATTGTGGGTATCGATGAGTCGTAATACTATGAGGTCGGCATGGTATATAAACCTCATAAAATCGGATTTACTTTGATCGAGCTATTATTGGTGATAGGTATTATTGGTATTCTAGGCACACTAGTATTAATAGCAGTAAACCCCAATAAAGCTCTTTGCGAAGCCAATAATACACGACGAGTGTCGGACACAAATACCATTACCAAAGCGTGGCAGCAATATCTCATTATGAGCGGTACTGGTACTGGCTTGTTTCCTACTGGTTTTGGAAATCGCATCCCAATCTGTCAATCTGGCGTTATTAGTAGTTCCTGTGTCTCACCGAGTTATTTAATTGGTGATTACATTGGCGCCATGCCGGTTGATAGTGATGAGCAAAACTCCAACTATTCAGGATACGACGGATATATAGACAGTGGCAATCGCATGACTGTTGTTGCCCATAATATGATTGGTAACTGCGCCACTAAATGTGTCCCTCGTGACAGTCATCTCATTGGCCACTGGCGTTTTGATGAAGTTACACAGGGGGCTGCCACTGATTCAACCGTATTCCGTAGACATGGCGATTATGGAAATTCGCCTCGCCCTAGCACTATTGGCGCTCCATTACGCTTCCATAATCCTGGCAGCATGTTATTTGCTAGTACAAGTAGCGATGCCTCAAAAGATTATGTCACCCTCTCTACCACTGAATCCTCCACATTTAAATTTGGTAGTTCACAGGATTTCTCTGTAAGTCTGTGGATGCGCACACAAACAGGCGCCTATTACCATAATATTGTCACCAATGAGTCACACACCAATCGTACGGGGTTTGGACTATCGATGATTGGCTCAATCGAACCAGGAAATGACGGGAAGCCATTTTTTCATAGCCGCAACAGTTGCTGCCCGGCCGCCATTGGTACGACAAGTGTAAAAGACAATACCTGGCATCATTTAGTAGGCGTCAGAAGTGGAAATAGTGCCCTCTTATACGTCGATGGCTCATTGGCCGCATCGACCACTGGTGCAGCTGTAGATTTCGCCTCTGCATTTAATGTCAATTTTGGCAAAGATCCCAATAATGCCTTTCCGTACACCGGGTATTTGGACGATGTGCGTGTGTACTCCCGAGCACTTACTAGTAACGAAATAAGTCGATTAAGCCAGGGATATTGTGAATAATCGGCTCAAAGCTATGACAATCATCAAGAATATTGTACTATCCCCAAGCATTTTCTTGATTCACTCATGCTCACGTTTACCTCTCCTACTGCTGGCACCCTAAAAATTTCCGGTCCAGCTAAACCTGTACTCGTATTCCCAGCCAAAGTACCCACTACCGACGATGTCATTGCCCTATGCTCCGCACCAGTCGAGCAGGCTCTCGATACGGTAATTTCGTGGCCTGGTGAATACAACTTGTCCGAGGTAACTGTACGCGGCATCGGCCAGGCTGAGGGTCAGCAGGTATCGTTCGTGATTGATACCGATGGCACCCGCATCGGTTGTGTTTCGCAGCCATTAACAGAGTGGACTGAAAAACAAATGGAGTTGGCTGGCGATTTGGATATTTTGGTACTGAGCCCCGGCGAGCCAAAGATCACGCAAAAGCTAGTTGATGAGTTCGATCCACGCATTTTGCTACTACTCCCTGGTGAGAAAAAGACGGATCTCGAAGCGGCTATTAAAGTACTTGGCCTCAAAGAGACTGTGAGCGAATATAAGCTCAAGGGCACGTTGCCAGTCGAAGGTCGCGAAGTATACGTACTTACAGCGTAATTCTGGACTTGGATTTTTTTAGCGGGTCGGCCATTGGTCGGCCCGTTTTTGTAAATTATTTTTTCATCTTCTTCGTTCTCTTCATCCTCTTCGCCTTTTTCATCCTTTCCATCTTTTTTCGTATCAACTCCTCCTTCTCCTCTTTGCTCCACTTCTTTACCTCCGCTTCGCGCTTACGGGCGGCGCTCAGGGTTCTAAATCTTTCGCTATAAATAAACTTTACCGGTCCATGGCTTCGTGTGTATTTCGCTCCAGTGCCAGCATTGTGTTTGGCCTCGCGGGCGGCTAAATCTACACAGGTTCCAGCATAGAGAGAGCCATCGGCGCAGCGGGCCAAATAGAAGTAGTGATACATATCGACAAAGGTATAGTACACTCTGATCATGTCTATCAATGATATTGTTGGCTACATTGCCGCCACACTGGGCACCTTTCTGATGCTCCCGCAGGTTATACGGACTATCCGCACTAAACACGCCGGAGATGTATCTGAGGTAATGCTCATTATTTATGTCGTGCAGTGCATCCTGTGGGCGATCTACGGATTCGGCCTCCACTCTGTTCCTATTTGGCTCTGTAACGTTATTGGTACGCTTATCGGCATTACACAGGTGGGCTTAAAGATACATTTTGCCAAGGCCGAGACCAGAAAATAAGAACTACTTTTTGATTTTTAAGACCGTGTTCCAGTTGCGCGTTGTCACGTTCTTACCAAATTCTTTTTCCAGGATATCCATGGCTTCGGTACTGCGCGTTTTATTAAGCTCTAACACACTGCATACCTCTGTATCTGTTACGCGTAAGATCCAAAAGTCTTTGGTGGGCGACGTGTAGGGAATCTTTAGCTTGGTGGGAGTGGGCTCTCCTAAAAAAGTGATGTAGAGCCGGGTGTTCTCGGTTACAGAAATTTTTTTGAAGGGGTCAGCGGCAATTAATTCATTAATTTGAGATTGAGTTC
>CAZLUF010000008.1:4425-13850 GCA_964562645.1 uncultured Candidatus Peribacteria bacterium | reverse complement strand
GGGGATAGTAAATCCAAAAGTCTTTGCCAAGTGATCCGAAAGCTTTTTTTGCAGAGAAAGTGCATTTTTCTCTAATGTTAAAAATTGAACATTTCCAGTATTGAGGAGAGTTTTAATATCTGTGCACCCCATTTTCTTCATGGCCTTCTTTAATTGATCCATGGGAACTTTTTTATTTCCGCCTACATTGATCCCACGGAGAAGTGCAATGTACGGAGTAGGTGCCATACCTCAAATTATACTCCAACATAACAGGTGCGTATGCCCCGTATATGCACTGGCTACAATTGCCAACATAGTTCGCTAAAACTCTAAAAAAACGGCCGCGAGCTCAAGAGGAGCTGGCGGCCTGATCGATCAAGTATTTGGGTTAAAAGTTCGCCCAGAAATATTTCTGATCAACGGTATTGAATCGTGTCAGGCGTTCGTTGGACGTAAACACCAGTACGCTCGGTCTTCCGGCATTAAAACTTGAGCCGGTAAACCGTGTCTGGATCGAGTACAACACACCTGCCCGGAGAAGCACACCATTCGGTATTGAGAACGTGTATGACCCGTTCACCACCCGTGCCGTCGCAACTGGGCCGCCTACATTCCCGGAAGCCAATCCGAAGTGGAGTGTCATCACTTTGCCCTGCATTGCCCGGTCGGGCTCTGCGAAGGTCAAGGTTTTAACATACCTGTTTCGTGTCAGCTTCAGAGTCATCTGAATATTGTCATAACTTGCGTCCGCCGCAAGCAGCGTGTTGGCCTGAGAACCCAACAACACCAGGAACACCAGTACGTTTCTCATATGAACACCGACCTTATAATGGCCCCCGAAGCACAAAGACACCGTTGTCAGTGATTTCCAAGGAGCAATAATCACTCTCGATCGATCGAGAGGATGTCTGGCTTGTGGCCAGCATCATTTGCATATTACTTAATAAAATAGATATTTGTCAAATATTTTGAATCAGCTACAGAAAAAGATCGATGGAATAGCCACGCTTCCAGAAACAAACAGTATACTAGTACCCATGTTACGCCCCGTACTTGGAACACTCTGGCTACTGCTGATCATAGCTATGCCAGGGGCTGTGGCAGCTACAAATACATCAACGCTTACGGCGATTACCACAGCCCCCGCCCGCACCGGCACCGTGCCGCCTGGGAGCCAAGGTGTGCCGTTTTTAGGCCTCACGCTCACCAATAGCAGTACCGCGGATATTTCTGTTTCTTCGCTCACTGTGAGTCACCGTGGGCTCGGTGATAGCCAAGATCTACTTGGCATCTATGTGCTTACAAGTAGTCGAGAGCGCCTGAGTAGCCGCGCCGAATTTACTAACAAACACACGGCAACTGTGCGCCTGCGCCCTGCACTGATTGTTAAACCCGGCGAGAAAATAGGCCTGAGTCTTGTCGCCGATATTTCACCCCAAGCAGCGGTAACAGGGGAGCATCAACTGGCCATTGCCTCAGCAACAGATATCGATGCTAATGGTGCCACCGTGACCCTGCAAAGCAGCCCTATGCGCACTGGCACAGTAAGTACCAGCGGCCAAACGCAACCGAGTATCCAGGTAGAGTACCCCACCCTAACCCAACCCGTGTATTACGGCCGTGAGCGCACGGTGGGACGGCTACGACTACAGGCACGTGGCCAGCGTTTACAGGCTATCACAGCCATTACTCTTACCAGCACTGGTAAAGCCCGTGGTAAGGACTTGCAGAACATCGTGCTCACCACAAACCGTGGCCAGGTGCTCACAACCCCGGTATCACTCAATGGACCCAATAACGACAAGGCCACGCTGGTTTTTGCCACTCCGTACATCCTCAAAAATAACGCATCGGTTACCTTCAGCATCCGCGCCGATGTACTCGCGAGCCGCCGTCAAACAATTCAATTGATCGTGCAAGAAGCGGGAGATATTGAGAGTGCAATTCAGGGGCGATAAAAAGTGTAAGTTGTATATACTCTGAGTATCTTCTCCCACTTACCATGCGCTACGTTGATGGATTTCTGCTCTGTGTAAAAAAGAACCAACTGAAAGAATATAAAAAAATGGCTCAATTAGGCGCAAAGATATGGATGAAGCACGGCGCTCTCCAGTACATGGAGACCATGGCAGATGATATGGCACCAGCAGGTGTAAAGTTCACATTTCCCAAGGCAGCCAAGGCAAAGCCAGACGAAGTGGTCTTCTTTTCTTTCATCGTCTTTAAGTCGCGCAAGCACCGCGATGCTGTAAATAAGAAAGTGATGGCCGACCCAAAAATGCAGCCCGAGCAGTACAAAGACAAGCCCATGCCTTTTGACATGAAGCGCTTTTCGTATGGAGGATTTGAAGGGTTTGTAGAAGCGTAATGGTGACCTCGGCGGGAGTTGAACCTGCATTTATCCCTTAGGAGAGGATCGTTCTATCCATTGAACTACGAGGTCACGGCATCATTATAGCAAGAATCTGCCACAGTCTCCTTTGATATGCCGCGTATGTCACACTGAGTGACCGAGCAGAGCGAAGGTTGTACCGAAGTGCGACTACGCGGCTACTCAGGATGACATGCGGCCCTGCTGTATAAGGCGGGGCTATTTTTTCTTCCCTCCCACCCACCTCTTTACCGTCCCCCAAGCCCCCAGCGCCGTCGCCACACCTAAACCTACGGCCGAGGCGGTTTGCACTTGCTCAGTATCACCGGCCGCCAACATGCCAGTGATAACAGTACACTCAATAATCTGTTTTATTTTGCCCCACACGTTGGCGCTAATTTTGGCCGCGTCGGCAGAAGTAGTACTTGGCTCACAGCCAGCAGGGGAGAGTACGGCCCGGATGGCATCTACCGTTTGTTTGTGGAGGCTCCCGCGCTGAGCTTGCGAGAGTACATTGAGACCCACACTGAACGTAGCGGCAATTGCCAGCCAAATATTTTCGCTGTGTTGAGACACAATGTAAGCCAAAGACAGAGCATTTGTCACCTTATCCACATAGGGATCAAGCATAGCCCCCTCGCGCGTTTGCTGATCTGTTTCGCGGGCTACCGCTCCATCGAGCCAATCGAGAAGTGTGGCAACAGCGTACGTAGTGGTACTGCCAATGTGCGAAACACGATCTACGGCCAGGGCGGCTACCGTGAGCGGCACACGAACCGCCGTAATGTGGTTGGGGTGCACGTACTTACCCACAACTGCCGTCACTGGAGATAGCACGTGCTGCTCGAGGAGATCACGCCCCTGTTCAAAATACGATACTGAGCCAGATTTGGTGCCTGTCTCATTCAAAGGCGAACACTGTAGCGCTGAGCGTGCTGGGTGCAAATAAAAACCCACCCCGTTTGGGGTGGGCGGCTTGAAGAAAGCTCTTTTAACCTTCTACTTCGATACTGAGCGACTTACGTTCGGCCTCAGCCTTTTTAGGGATACGAATTGTCAGTGTGCCGTTTTTAATTTTACAAGCAGCTTTTGCGGCATCGGCGTAGTCGGGCAGGCTCACCTGGCGCGAGAACGAAGAACTACGGCGCTCGCGGTGGTAATACGTTTTATCGTGCTGCTCTTGGTTGCTTTGATGTGTGCCATTGATGGTAAGAACGCCATTGTGAGTCTCGACTTTAACATCAGCAGGATCAAAGCCAGGCACATTAGCCTCGATGATCACCTCTTTTTCGGTTTCGGAGACATCCATAGCTGGCAAGAACGCCTGCACATCACGGAAGGCTGGGAACTCCCAGTTAAATGGGTCGCTAAAGAAGCGATCGACCATAGTGCCAATGGGGCGGGTGTGCCCCTGATCTCGTGTAACGAGCTTCATAAGAATAAGGGGGAAAGAATTATCACTCACTAGTATAGAGTGATAAATAGCCATGGTCAAGTAGCCACTGTAGCCAAATAATTAATATTTCTTAATCTCCCCCGAAGGCCGTATCTGATCCCACACCCTATCTTTTTACGCATCGTTCGTGTACCCTCTCTGGTCTATGCCAACCGGACCAATCGATAAGCGACCGTTCAAACTTGTCTCGCCTTTTCAGCCCACTGGTGATCAGCCAGCGGCTATTAAAAAGCTCGTAAAAGGCCTGGAGGCAGGGGAGAAGCACCAAACACTGCTCGGTGCCACCGGTACTGGTAAAACGTTTACAATTGCCAACATTGTGCAACAGGTTCAGCGCCCAACATTGGTGCTGGCACATAATAAGACACTAGCTGCCCAGCTCTGTAGTGAGTTCCAAGGGTTCTTCCCCGAGAACGCGGTGAGCTACTTCGTCAGTTACTACGACTACTATCAACCCGAAGCATATCTTCCCACTACCGATACCTATATTGAAAAAGATGCCTCCATTAACGAGGAGATCGAGAAGTACCGCCACGCTGCGACCTTCAATTTGCTCACCCGTCGCGATGTGCTGATTGTGGCTTCGGTATCGTGTATTTACGGTTTAGGTAACGTGCAAGATTACGAAGCTCTGGCGATTCACTTGGAACGTGGCCAGGCCATCCAGCGCGATCAATTGCTCCGCCGCTTAACCGATATTCAATATCGCCGTTCGGGCATTGAATTCAAACAAGGCCAAGTCCACGCACTTGGTGACACACTCGAAATTTTCCCACCGGGTGGCGATACCGTCATTCGCATGGAATTACCATTCGATGAAATCGAGACAATTCAGGAAGTCGATAGTTTTACTGGCGAAATTATCCAGGAACTCCAGCATGTGGATATTTTCCCGGCTGCTCACAACGTTACTACCAAAGAAAAAATTGATGGCGCTCTAGAAGGCATTAAGGCCGAATTAAATGAGCGCGAAAAAGAACTCCTGGCCAAGAACGAACTCGCCAAAGCCGAACGTATTCGTCAGCGCACGGAGTACGACATGGAAATGCTCAAAGAGACTGGCTACACCACCGGTATCGAAAACTACATTCGTTACCTCACGAACGATGGTATCCCCGGGCAACCACCATCTACCCTTCTCGATTACTTCCCCAAAGATTTTTTACTGGTGATCGACGAATCACACATTTCTATTCCTCAGGTAGGCGGTATGTACGAAGGTAACCGTAGTCGCAAGCAAACACTGGTTGATTATGGCTTCCGCTTGCCAAGTAGCTTCGATAACCGCCCACTCAAGTTCGATGAGTTCGAAGCCCGCAGTTCCCAACGCATTTATGTCTCGGCCACGCCGGGTAAGTACGAGTATGCCAATACCGATAAAAAGCAGATTGTGGAGCAGATCATTCGCCCCACTGGGCTTTTGGATCCAGTTGTGACTGTTAAGCCCACCAAGGGCCAGATCGATGACATTATGGAAGAGGTGCGCCTGACGATCGAAGCCGGAGAGCGCGTACTCATCACTACTCTCACAAAGAAGATGGCCGAGGATCTCACTAAATTCTTGGTCGAGGCTGGGCAAAAAGTTCGGTATCTGCACAGTGATGTCGAAACTCTGGAGCGTATCGAAATTCTGCGCCAGCTCCGCACTGGCGAGATTGATATCGTAGTTGGTATCAACTTGCTCCGTGAAGGTTTGGACCTGCCCGAGGTGAGTTTTATTGCCATTTTAGATGCTAATAAGCAGGGCTTCCTCCGTAGCCGCGATGCGCTCATCCAAACCATTGGACGCGCCGCTCGTAACTTACGAGGCCACGTCACGCTCTACGCCGATACCATTAGCGATGCTATGAAGGCTGCCTTAGACGAAACCACGCGCCGCCGTGGCATCCAACAAGCCTACAACGAAAAACACGGTATTACGCCTAAGGGTATTGTTAAGGCAGTGCACGATATTTCCGAGGAGAGCCGCAAGTTAGAACTCCGTCGCCCCAAGCATGATCACCAAAAGATTCCAAAGGACGAAAAGATCCGCTTAATGGATACCCTGGAAAAGCAGATGGAGCTAGCCGCGCTTAACTTAGAATTCGAAAAGGCGGCCGATCTCCGTGACGAGATTGAGTTGCTGCGACGTGAACTCAAAGGCGCGTAAATTACGCCGCCATGCCAGAGTTATATTGGCTTCGCACAGCGGCGATCACTTCCTGTACCGTCTGCTCGATCACTTCTTGCGAAGTGGTTTCCTCTAGTCGAACGTTTTTGCCAGAAATATGCAATCGGCAACCAGCCGGATATTCGGTATCTTGAAAAATTTGCAATTCAGCATCTATCGCGTCCATGAATTCATCGAGTGTTTCATTCACTAATTCGACTACTATTTGGGCTAAGTTGGCCGCAACTTCTGCCACTTCTCTTTGAGTCCTATGAGCGGCAGCACGAATATTGTGCTCTGTCTGCTCATCAAACACTTGCCGATCAATAGCAAAACGCTCTGCCATAAGCCGCGGCATTATCGGGATTTTTGCGCTTGGCGCAAGCAAATCACCCTAAAGCTCGCACGGCATCTTTGTAGCCCTCGGGGTTACCAGTGTCGTAACGCGTGCCAGTAAAGATGCAGCCATAGATATCCACTGTGCTCTTTTTGGCGATCAGCGCATCAATCAAGCGAACTTCGCCATCTTTAGTTGTCGATTCAATATTGCCCAACTCTTTAAAGAGCGAGCGGGGGATTAAGTACTTACCCACAATACCCAAGTTACTGGGCGCCTCGGCAGGATCTGGCTTTTCGACCAGACCAGTAATCTTACGCAAATTCTTGTGAGCAGACTTGGTGTGCCACTTCTCATCAATCGACACGATGCCGTACTTGTGCGTCAGATCCATGGGGATCTCTTGTAAGCACAAAAGTGCTGTATCGCTCTTAGGGTCTAAATACTTTGCGGCGGTACGCAGTTGCTGCAAACCATTGAGCTCTCCATGGATAATATCGTCGCCAAAGAGCACGGCAATGGTATCACTTGAAACCCAGTTTTTGGCCTGCAGTAAAGCATGTCCATCGCCCTTCATCTGTTCTTGATACACCACGTGAAAGCGCACTGAGTGGTAGCGCGAGAGCTCTTCTAGCAAGTGGAGCTTGCCACGGCTACGGAGCTCTTGCTCCAGGGAGGGTACATCGTAGAAGTACTGCGGAATAGCCTCTTTACCACGGCTAATCACAAAACAAATATCGGTGATACCGATGCTGAGACACTCATCGACAAGAAGGGCGATAATCGGCTGGTTCCCTATTGGGAGCAGTTCTTTTGGTACCACCTTGGTCCAGGGGAGAAAGCGTGTACCGAGCCCCGCCACCGGGAGAATGGCCTGTGTTAATTTCATGTGCGAGTTAGTCATGGGGGGTGGGAATGCTAGGCAAATTACACTTCGGTCACACGGACTGATTTTGTGTGCTCTTCTTTAGGTACCAAAATTTTGAGCACACCTTCTTTGTTAAACGTGGCTTTCACTTTTTTGGGATCAATGCGGAGGGGGAGCGTAACCTTGCGCGCAAATGGGCCCCAGTAACATTCCTGCACAAAATATTGATCTTCAATGATAGCATCGGGCTCGCGGCGGCGACCACGAATAGTGATAACTGATTCATCAATTTCTACATCAATATCAGCCATGCGTACACCGGCAATAGGCGCACGGATAACGTAGTAACCATCTTGCTCGTACACATCTACTGCCAACTTGCCCACAGTTTCGTCGCTAGGGCGCGTAGGTTTAATACCTGCCTCCTGATGGGCATGTTTTTTAGCCGATGCGGATTGACGTTCTTGGGCCTGGGCGTTGAGTGCGCCGAAAATCCCATGAAACGGAGAGGTCGACATCGGTGCGAATGGTAGCACACATCTGGGGGATCTTGCCACCGCTAGAAGTACACGAGTACATAATACTTCACTTGCGGCCATTGCCATGTACCTGCCGCACTCTGTACACTTTCCTACCGATGACGACTGCACAGCTACGAAACAATATCCGCCGACTACGCTTCGAGCGGAATATGACCCAAGAAGAACTGGCACTCCGCACAGGTGTGAGCCGCCAAACAATCATGAGCATTGAACGCGGACGCACCAATCCATCGGTGTTGCTGGCGTACAAAATTGCCTCTGCACTCACCGCCGATGTGACCGAAGTGTTCACCATGGAAGGTGCGCTAGTACCCGTTTGAACACCTAGAGAGCTAATCGCACATCTACGATTTGCGCTTGTGGATCTCGTTTTCCTTGCCATTCGTTGATATCTAGTTTGACGAGTACATCAACGGGCTTTTGTAGTAGGGCCTGATGTTTAGCTAAACCAAAACCAATCGCTTTTAGTCCACCCAGGCGACACTGTAAGTGCGAGGCATCGCGCCCTACCACGCGCAAATCCGAACACATTACGCGCTCACAGAGAAACACTGGTTCCGGGTTACCCTGTCCAAAGGGTTCTAGTGCAGCAAGCGACTCAATCACTGGTACCGAAACTTGGCCGGGCAGAATAGTGGCATCAAAATACTGTGTGGGTACCAGCTCTGCCAGATCAACATGAGCGACGACATCGGCACTGAGCTTTGATTGTATACTCATAAATTCCTCTGCACGAAACGTACAACCTGCAGCCGCAGCATGCCCACCGTAGGTGAGTAAGTGCTGCGCAACGCGTTCGAGCCCCTCCGTGACATGGTACGCGGCCGGACTACGGAGCGAAGCCATGCACACGCCATCGTCACGCTGGTGGGCCACGAGGCTCGGCTTACCGGTGGATTCGGTTAAACGCCCAGCGATTAAGCCACAAATTCCCGGACTGTACTGATGATCTTTCAGGCAGAGAACCGGCTCAGTTGTTTGCAGATCCCGCAGCACCGCCTCCACAATATCGCGAACGACATCTTGGCGATTTTGATTGAGCTGCTCAATAGTTTCGAGTGCTTCAGTGCTTCCAAGAAGAGCCGCCAAAGCTACTGCTGGGTCGGCCATACGGCCAGCCGCGTTAATGCGCGGAGCTAAGCGAAAAGCCAAATCTCGACTGGTAATAGCCCCTTCAATACCAGCTCGCTCTCGTAAATGAGCCAGCGGGCCGGTTGTTATTTGCCCAAAAGCTTGTAAGCCTAGCTGCACCAGTAGACGATTTCCACCGCGCAGCTCCACAACATCAGCAACGGTTCCCAGTGCTCCCAGTGCGGCATCTTCTTGCCAGCCTGACCAGACTGGCGTGCCTTGGGCTGCCTCGAACGATCGCACAAATTCGTAGCACACTCCAGCGGCAGCTGGGTGCGGGTTTGGGAAACCCGATTCGACCATAGGATGCACAATAACCGTTGCGTCTGGTAGGACTGCTGGCACGTGATGGTGATCAAAAATCATCACCTCCATACCCAAGCGCTTAGCTGTCTGAACCTCGGCGGCAGAAGCAATGCCGGTGTCGGCCGTAAGTAGCAATTGCACTCCGGCGGCGGCCAAAGCCTCTACCTGGTGCATCTTCAGACCGTAGCCCTCAGTTAAACGATTAGGCAGGCGGACCAATGGCTCAACGCCACGCCGTCGCAGTAAACGCAAGAGCAAGGCTGTAGCTGTTACACCATCGGAC
>CAZLUF010000008.1:0-4415 GCA_964562645.1 uncultured Candidatus Peribacteria bacterium | reverse complement strand
CAGTCAGAATCACCGAATATGCCAATTTTTTCATGCGCCTGGAGGGCTTGCTCCAACCGAGCAATCGCCAATGGCATAGCCGAAAACTGCCAAATCTGGCCTGGGAGGCTGGCTACCGCCTTCCCCAAGGTGACATTCCGCACCTGAGCCAACTGTGTAACGAGCGCCTGCGCACTGCCAGCTCCCATAGAACGCGACATCCAGCGACGACCATGTATAGACTGTGACATGCAGCGAGCGTAGCAGATTGCCGCCGAGGATCACGCTCAAAAAAAATACCAATTCTACGAGCCGCACTCAGCGTCATACGGCTGCGATCATGGCGGTTCTATACGCTCGTGGAACCTACTCTAAAAACTTGCGCGCGCGGCGAACGCGGTAAAGCGTAAAACCAATGGCTCCAAGAACTACGCCAAAAACCATATTCGAAGCCAAGCCAGAGCCCACCAAAGGAGCCCCTGAGTACAGAGCAGTGGAGTGCTGAATCTGCTGCAACTGCTGAAATTGTTGGTATTGGTTCTGTGCCTCTAATTGTGCCTGGCGATTCTGTAAGCGAGCCAGCCACCTGAGCGTAGCAGGATCAAGCGCATCATTGTTGGCAGAGGTTTCGGGCCCCGAGTAGACCGATGATACCGATGACGCTGCTGCGGTAACCGGTGCGGAGCTCGAGCTAACTTCCCACCAGCCCACCACGGTAGGACGACTAGAAGTTTGAGCTGCCTGCTGCTGTTTTGCCACCTCTAACTTTGCACTGCGAGCGTTGATCCGCTTGTAGTCGCGTAGGAACACTTCCTCGGGACCCATATAGGTCTGCGCGGAGGCCACTACTGGCGCTACGGTAAGAGCAATCAGGCCGATGGCAAAAGCTGTACGCATCAAAATAGTATAGCAAATTGTAGAGTTTTTAGCAATCTTTACGCCCCTGGAGTAAGCACTGGTAGTACTCTTGATCGTCACGAACGCCATCACCATCGGTATCCTGCTTACGCGGATCGGTTTCCCTGGTATCTAGTGTGCCGCTTAAGTTGCGATCTTCACCGTTCCAATACATATATGGTACATAGATACAATCTCGGCCATCGTTATCGCGGCACAGCTGACGATTACCGCGCGTAAGACAGTAGCCATCACACAAGCTATCGCCATCGGAATCACGCTTGCGGGGATTGGTTTCGTTCGATTGCACAATGCCATCGAGGTTTTCATCTTCGATACCATCGATCAAGCCATCGGCATCGGTATCACGACTGAGAGGCATGGTGCTCGTGCGATATTCCGTGCCATCCAAAATACCGTCGCCGTCTGAATCTGGGTTATTGGCATCAGTTTTAATCAGCAATTCCAACTTGGTATTCATCCCATCGCCATCGGTATCAATACCAATAGGAATGGGGGCTTCCGAGAGAATAAAGCAACTCATACCACCACGGAACGTATCAATTTGATGTCGTACTTTGGGCAACTTATCCACGTAGGCGAGATCCTCTGTTCGATATGGCGGATTGAAGATCGTAAACGGTGTTCCGGCTTTTGCCTCCAGCTGCTGACGAATGCGACGCTCGGCACGCGACAGAAACAACTTCCCCGGGAAACCCTGTGCCTGCGCTGGATTCACAGCCGAAAACTTTTCGTCAAAACAGTAGCCCCAGTACCTCACTTGGCTATCATCTACACCCAGGAGGTTAATACGATTCACAGTGCTCACTTCTGCCGGTACATGGAACACCGTGTTTGTACCTGCCTGGAGCATGGCGCCAGAGAGCACCTGTTGTTCTGAAATAGTTGCCCAGGGATTCTCTAGTGGTTTTTTAATTGGCACATACGCCTGCAATTGCAAGGCCGTAGGGTCGGTAACTGTCACGACTACCAATGCTGCCGCAACGGCGCCAGTGGCACTCAGCCAATGTAGAAGGTGTGGGTGTTTCAAATCCCAACAGTATACCACAAAAAAGCCTCGTTGATAAGCACTAGGCTTTAGCCTGTCCTTCGGTTCGGCCGGCACCCTCAGTGGCCGCCACTTCGGTTTTGGTAACCTGCTGCTCCTGTTTTTGCTTAGCTTCTTGCTGGGCTACATCCGTAGTATCTACACGGCTGGCATTCTGAGTAGCCACCACATCACTGGTATTAATTTGCGTGGGCTTTTCTTTACCCTCATCAAAACCAAGAGTCGCAAGCGTATGCATATTATTACGATCTGTGGCCTTATCGCGGTTGCGAGCGTTTTGGATATCCACTTCGCGTGTCACCTTTTCGACATCGGCAATAGATCTCCTCAACTTATCCTGCACCGGTTTTACATCACTACTTGCCTGTTTAATCTTCTCCTGCTGCCTGCCCATAATCAAAGCATCTAGCTCATTTTGATCTGCAGCCCCTTCTATTTTCTTACCTGAATCCGCGCTTTCCTTCGCCTTTTTTTCCGCTTCGGCTTTTTCTTTCTGCTCCGGATTATTGGCATTGGGATCATCTATTTTTTGATCCAAAACCGGGTCCGATTCGAACCCAAACCCACACAAGCGGGCTTCGCGCTCCAGCCGATAGGCAAACAAGAGGGGATGCATGTTTACGAAAACATCGAGGCAATTTGATCCATGTATGAACTTTCCTGATTACGATCTCGCACTTCGGCGTAGGCAAAGGAGTCGGTACGGAAGCGGTTAACCTGCGAGTTGAGCATAGCCATATAGCCTTGGTAGGCTTGGTCGTACCGGTTATAGGCATCGGCGTAACGCTTTTTGCGCGCCGCGAATTGGGCCGGCGTTTCGTTTTTGTACTTCTCCTTCAGTTGCTTACTGCCTTCGGTCGTTAAATCGGGATCGATATACGCCATGATGGCGTTGTAAATCTCTTGCCCAGTTGGAATCTTGGGCTGCACAGGGGCCGTCAAAGCGATTGTGTTTGTCATGTGTATTCCTACCAGGATAGCACAAAACACACATCAAGTCATTATTCTTTTTTGCTCTTCGCTACCTTCTTCGGCTTTTTTGGTGCGGGAGTGTGCTTCTTTTTTACCGATTTAGCCACCGGAGCTTCGGTAGACGAACCGCTGGCAGACTGGCTCTCGGCGGTATCGGCTGCGGCCTTTGTGTCGGCTTTTTTATGCCCACGATGCCGAATAAGTGCGCTGACTTGTTTGGTGAGGACAGCAATCCAATCTTTGCCATCGGCCTCACTTTGCAAACGAGCCTCGGGAATGCGTAACGTGGAACCACTGATCTTCCACTGCGAATTCACGCTTAAGAGCTGCATGATTTCGCGTGCCGTCACTCGGGGCGATAGCGTAAGGACGACCGCTCGGTTGCCCGCCTCGTCTTCGGACTTTACGCGCAGCACACCGGCTTTGCGGCAAGCGAGGCGCAAGCGCAATACCGCCATCAACTGTAGAACCTGAGGAGGCAGAGGACCGTATTCTTCCACCAGATCTGTCTCGAATTCACTGAGTGTTTCCTCGTCTTCACTCCCGGCCAATTTTTGGTACACCGAAATCTTTTCGTCGCTATCTGGAATATAGAACGATGGAATGAGGGCTTCCACATGCAGTTGAATTTCTACCGAGGTTGGCTCATCACTGTCTTCTTCTTTATGCCCATGCTGAAGATCTTCTACCGCCTGTTTGAGCATGCGCAAATAGTGACTCACGCCCACGGTTTGCATAGTGCCCGATTGATTGGCGCCAAGAATTTCGCCAGCGCCACGGATTTCGAGATCACGCATGGCCACCTGGAACCCACTACCAAGCTCACAGGCTTCCACAATCGCACGGAGGCGCTTACGGGCATCGTCCTTAAGCTTCTGGGTATGGTACAAAAAGTACGCGTACGCCTGGAGTTTACTACGACCCACGCGGCCGCGGAGCTGGTAGAGCTGCGAAAGCCCGAAACGTTCAGCTTCATTGATAATGAGCGTATTCGCCCGTGGTAAGTCGATACCGTTTTCGATGATGGTGGAGCTAACGAGCACGTCGTAGTCGCCCTGTTTAAAGGCCACGATGCGTTCCTCGAGCACTTCTGGTTTTAATTGACCGTGCCCCACAACAAAGCGAGCCTCTGGCACGAGCGCCTTAAGTTTGGCGGCAAAGGCATCGATCGTCTCTACTCGGTTATGGAGCACAAAGCACTGCCCACCACGCTGGAGCTCCGCCAAAATAGATTGGCGCACGAGCTCGTCGCTGTACTTACGCACTTCTGTAATAATCGGCAAGCGCCCTGGTGGCGGTGTGGTGATAGTAGAAATATCGCGGAGTTTATGCAGCCCCAAATTGAGCGTGCGGGGGATCGGCGTGGCCGTCATCGTCAGGATATCCACCGAGGAACGTAAATCTTTAAATCTCTCCTTCTGTTTTACTCCAAAGCGCTGCTCTTCATCGATCACAACCAGCCCCAGATTTTTAAATTCCACATCGGGCTGCAGTAAGC
>CAZLUF010000007.1:9761-22672 GCA_964562645.1 uncultured Candidatus Peribacteria bacterium | reverse complement strand
GGTCACCAAAAGCCTACCGATCCCGATGCCACCTTGGTCCAAGAAACCGATTTTGCCCACGGTGATGTGAGTTTGGGTAACGTGCGCCTGGGAGATGATGGACGCCTCGTCTTGCTCGACTTCGGCCTTGCCAAACGTGGCGGCGACGAGAGCATGGCAGTAACCGAAGATGGTACTGGAGTTGGTACACCACTCTTTATGGCACCCGAGCAAATGGGCGGTGTACGCACGCGCAAAACAGATGCATTCGGTGTAGCTGCGGTTTCGTATGCATTGCTCACTGGTAAGTCGCCTGTTGAGCATCGGCATCCTTTTAAAGAAAGCAGGGCACCGGCGCAGTTAGATGATGGTGGCAATGTTATTCGGGAAGAACAAGTAGTACTCCACCCCGATTTACATAAAATTTTTACACTGCTCGATCCCAATAACGAAGAGCCATTGGCAAGCGAGGGCCATATCCCTAAAACCGGTGACCAATCTGTGGATAGTTTCCGCCAAGCTGCCGTGCGTGCCATTGCGCCTTTTTTGGAAAAGAAAGCCGATGATCGCCCTCAATTAAATTTACAAAACTTAGCAGAATTGCATAAACTTAGTAGTTTTAGAGGTACACCAATTGACCAGATTGATCTGCGTAATTTACCAAAACTTGGTGGCCAATTTGCCGAGGCAGACCTGCAAACCTACGTGCCTTCGCGTCATTCAGCCGATGAATTTTTGACACACCTGGAGACAGCCGTTGCCGATGAATCACTGGATATCAATGGTGTGCGTGTTGCCAAAATCAAAGGCAGGCGCTTGTTAACCCGTAGCCGTATTTTTACCGCACTGGGCCTTGCTACTGCCCTCGGTATCGTAGGCGCTGCTGGCATGGAGCTACTCAAAAAAGAAACCCGGACTGCGGATATTCCTGTACCCACGGTTCCAGAAGTAAAAAAGAGTCCCTATAAACCTAACTGGGCCACTTTAATGAGGGAAGACGATGGCCGGTTAAAATCTTTGATTATTACCGCAGTAGGACAAGATGGCATTGAACAATTAGCCGAACACAAATTCGACGAAGAATCTGAGATTCTCACAAGTAATGATGGCCAGCTTGCCGCGGTAAGATTTAATATGACTCCATCTGAGCAATTGGTTTGCCAGGCTATGACAAAAATACCACTGAAAGATAATGTAAAATTTGCCGAGCTTTTCTTTAGCCCTAAAAACAATGACATGTTGTTTGTTATGGCAGGCATCGCTGTAATGCTAGTTCCAGAAGATCCTAATGCAGAGGCAGTAGTCATTAGCTGGGCTGATATGCTAAAAAAGAAAACAGACCCTCGCGTTGCCGAATTTTTAAGTCGAGTTGTCCCTATCGAAAAAACCACTATTTCCGATGGTCGTACTTCTTTAATGCCCAATGTCACTACTCAATTAAAACTGTATCAACGGAAACTCGTTCCAGAACCAGTAGTGCCCCCCAACCCCGCCGTCGCTACCAACCCACCGCCAAATACTAAGTAGTTCTGCAGCTATTTTTTTGCATAGGTTGATACAAATTACACTCTACTTTTTTGCTTATTACAGCCATAAATACCAGGAACTATCTAGATAAATTGACCTCACTCCTTCTCGTGCTACCCTACTCAGTAATGACACGCGTCGCCTCCGCCATGATGTCCATGATGCTCCTTACCCCTCTGCGAGGCGGACGTCTGGCGTAACCTGGTAACCCACTAAGACATTCCTCCCCTCGCACGCCGAGGGGATTTTTGTATGTTCTGCTCCCCTACTACCTACTGGCCCTACTCGCACTTACACATTCTGTATGTCCATACAGATTGCGCACTCATGCGGGAGAGATAGACAACCATTTTTATCTCTTCTACTATTTCCTCCTTTTATGAAAAATCACGCCCCTCAACGCACCTACTTCTTCTCCGATACCTACGGCGGATCTGGTAATCCATTAGAAAAGCCCGATGCCGATGCGCTCATTACTACCGACCTCCGTGGACAACCTAAAGCACCGCGCCACCGTGAGTTCGATATTTTTGGCAACACTCAGGTCACTGCTCACATTCTCCGCATGGTGCGCGATTTACACGCCGCACTCGATAGGCACAACTTGTACTCCGCCGATTACAAACGCGAAGTCCGCGACATGGGTACTGGAATTTTTATCAACGATGCTCCACGTACCAATCACACCAATGGCCATCCGTTTTATTACGCCGAATTGGATCACGGCATCAGTGTCGTAACTACTCCGCTTGAGGTACTTTCGAGCGTACGTGGCCATGTACAAAAACTACTACGCCTGCCCAACCAAGATAACGGCCTCTATCCAAACGGCGAGCAGTTCCGCTCCAGTTACACGCCAGAATTGCTCGATCCCGCTGTGCGCGAGCGCCTGCCAATGGAGGAAGTCTCGCCAGATGAAATCCCCGAATTCCGAACCGACTGGCATTTGGCTTACGTGGATCGCTTTGGGAATTTAATTACCTACGTACCAAATCCAGAAGAGCAGTGGGAGCAAGTATTACAGGCTGCCGGTGCCAGTAAGCAGGTACGCCTAACCATTGGTGACACACGTCACAATATTAAGCTAGGCACTAACCTTGGTGCTTCGGAACCGGGCGAATTACTCATTTACGGCAACGGCAATATTGATCTGGCCCGCAAGTGGGCTGCTGGTGATACGCCGCAGCAACGCCTGGACTTTAGCGCTTACCGACAATTTAAAGAGCCGACAATTGGTGACGGCATCTCAGCGGAAAAAATTTGACATCTTTTTTCTCCTTACTACAATTGCCTCGTGCTTACGCACTCACTTACTCGCTCGGCCTCCATTATTCGCGTCGTTATTGCGAAGGGGGTTTTTGTGCAGTAAGCAGCTAATCATTTGCACTCCAAACCCCCTCCCAAAGAGGGGGTTTTTGTTTATTCACACCATCGATTCGACAGGGCAAAGGGCCAGTTCTACCAGGACTGTCCCGCGCCTTGTTGGCACAAGTACTACTCAACGCACTCTGGATCTGGAGGAAGGTATGGACATGGATTTTGTACGCACCCGCGTACGCAACGAAACCGTCGCTCAGTGGCTGGCTGGCATCGTAGCCAGCAACACCGGCAAGGACTCGACCAAATGGCCCGTCCGGGCCAAGGTTCCGAGCCACCTGATTACCGAGGTCGGCGCGCCGATCGTATTCGTCGCAGCCGACGGCACCTACAAGGCCAAGGGAGCGAAGTAGTTCTCGCTGCCAACAAGCCCCTATGCCTATGGCCGCAGTCCCCGTTCGGGGGTTGCGGCCGTTTTTGTATGCACCTGAACCCAACCACAACAAACATGGCTTGGTGAGCGTAGTCGAACCATGACACCTTCACGTATACTCCCCGCATGCGCCTCCATCGCTTTCTAGTCGATCAAAAACTGGCCGACCTCATACTGCTTATTACTAACCCCGAGCTCTGCCACCAGTGGAGTAAAGTATTGCGATTAGAAGTTGGCGACCAAGTAATTTTGGTCGATGGCCATGGTCACGAAAGCATCTGCCGTATCGAAACCCTCACTCCCAATTCTGCCACCGTGCAACTCGGTGCGGTAACCAACACGCCGGATTCTGCACTTACACCGGTCACGCTGTACTGTGCTTTACTCAAGCGCGAGAATTTTGAGTGGGTAGTACAAAAAGCCACCGAGCTTGGTGTGCACACCATTGTGCCGATCCTCACTGAACGCACGGTAAAAATTGGTGCCAAGTTAGAACGGCTGCAAAAAATCGCCCGCGAAGCCACCGAGCAATCGGGCCGCGGCACCGTACCCACCATTACCGAACCAATGGACTTTAAAAAAGCTTTAACACAAGCCAAAGAAGCCGCTCAGTATTTTTTCCATACTGGTCCAGAATTAAGCCGATTAACAGGGAAATCAAGTAGTAGTATTGGGTTGTGGATTGGACCCGAAGGTGGCTGGACTGAAGCCGAAGTAGAACAAGCACGCACTCAAAATTTCACCATCGCGTCGTTAGGTCCACTGGTTCTGCGCGGCGAAACCGCTGCCGTAGTCGCCTGTTACGAAGCACTACGCAGTTAATACTGTGTTACAACTGTCCCGAGATATCTAAGAGAATTTTGGCGTAAAAATACGCACCAACGGCACCCACGGCAATGGTAAATACCGAACCTAAGAGCATCACAAAAAACATAATCTTTCGGCGGAGATCTTCGCGACGCAGGCGGTCTTCTAAATACGCTACCCGGGCCTCTAACGCCGTTACCTTTTGCTCCAGTGTTTGTGTTTCCATCGTAGTAGTATAGCAGAAAAAGAAGCAGGATGACATTGATTGAAAAGGTCATTTTTTTGGCTGCCTCCAAAGTGTTAGCTGTTTGTCACTTTCTTGTCTGCCAGAGGCAGACAGTGCCATTTCTTTTGCGCGACCAAAAGAAATGACAAAAAGAAAAGTCGCCGAAAATGACAAAACTCGGTGTAAACCTGTTCTACGTATTATCTATCAGGTTGGCAGAAGATTTATTCTATCACTGAATATTGCGCTCCTCGGGCATGTAATTTTCGGTGAGATTTAAAGAGGCACAGGGTGGGTGGTACCGCCGCCACGCTTGTCCGCCCGTAGTTCGGCGCAACGAAGTGAAGTCGAACGAAGGCGGAGGGGGTGTGGTTCGACTACGCTCACCACGACATGTCATCCCGAGCGTAGCCGAGGGATAGTAGTGACGAGGAGATCCAGAGCCGGGCGGAGTGTGTGTTGGCGGCGGAGCGTTTTCTTTCTTGCCTTTCTTTGTCGCCCTGACAAAGAAAGGGAAATAATCCTATTGGCTGCCTATCAATTACTAGAGCTCTCAGTCACTTGAGCCCGCGGTTTAATCAGCACTCGCAGCGCATTCAAAATTACCAGGACATCAATCAGCTCCTGGAGCAGTGCACCAAACACAGGTTTTACAAAACCAAAGGCAGCCAAGATCATTAAGCAAATACTCAGCCCTATACCAATACCAATGCTCTGCTTGGCTATACGCATAACTCTGTGACCAATCTGTACCGCCTCGACCACGCGCTCAATTTTATCACCCAAAATCACCACATCCCCTGCTTCGGCCGAAGCTGTTTGACCATGGCCCCCCATGGCAATGCCCACATCTGCAGCTGCCAAGGCTGGCGCATCGTTTATGCCATCGCCCACCATCACAACTGGCCGAGCCTGGAGCTTCATCTGCTCAACAGCTTTCACTTTATCTTCGGGCAGGCATTCAGCCATCACCTCGTGGGGCGCTAACCCAACTTCGCGGGCCACTTCCGCGGCTATGTTTTGCTTGTCGCCGGTAAGCATGCGCACGTGTGATATGCCTGCCTGACGTAAGCGCGTAAAGAGCTCCTGTGAACCCGTACGAATTTGATCCGTAAACGAAAAGATTGCTACTAATTGAGTATCGCGAGCGAGGTACACCAGCGAGTGCCCCTTAGACCTTGCTGCATCGTGCCGAGCTCGTACTGTGTCCGAGAGGACTACGCCACTGCGCTCTAAAAACGACAGGCGACCCAAGCGATACCACTGACCATTACACTCACCCTCAACACCCTCGCCAAACACCTCCCGGAAATTAACTGGGTTCTGTAGTGACAAATGTCGCTCGCTGGCTGCTAGGCCAAATGATTTGGCTAAAATATGGAGTGAGTATTGATCTAGCGATGCAGCGATTGCTATGGCCATATCTGCCTCAATGCCAAATGTCTCTGTCTCTACCAAGACTGGTGTACCCAGGGTAAGCGTACCCGTTTTATCAAAAAGTAACGCTTGAGCATTGCCCAATTTTTCCAAAGCCGTGGCGTCTTTAATAATAATTCCCCGCTCGGCTGCACGGCCTATGCCAGCTGCAAAAGCGATGGGTGTAGCTAAAATCAGCGGGCAGGGAGTGGCCACAACCAATACAGCCAGAAGGCGCACGGGATCATGTGACAAAAACCAAGCAACTAGGGCCCAGACAAAAGTAACCGCTGTAAACCACACTGCCGAGCGATCGGCTAGGCGCACAAAGGGTGAGCGCTTAGATTCGGCCGCTTGCACCAGCTCTACCAGACGAGCGTAGCGGCTCTCGGCTGCCGGCTTTTCGACGGTAATGTGCAACACGGCATCGTTACACACACTACCACTCATCACTGGTGCACCAATGGCTTTACGCACCGGGTGCGATTCGCCCGTGAGTGCCGATTCATCAACCGTAGCACTCCCAAAGAACACGCGCCCATCCACCGGGATCACCTCTCCTGGTTTCACCAAAATGACATCGTTTACCTGTACCACTTCTGGCGATACATCGGTCATTGATCCACCTATCAAGCGATGCACGATCTGCGGTGAGCGACTCAGTAACGCCGTAAGATCTTTGCGTGCTCGTCGCAGTGCAAAATCTTCGAGCGCCTCGCCACCGGAGAGCATCAGTACGATCATGGCTCCAGCCAGGTACTCACCCAACCAGAGCGAGGCCACAATGGCCACAATGGCAATAATATCCACACCAAACTGTCGCCGTAGCAGCGACTGAAACACATCTAAAATCAGCGGAACAACCCCAATGATTACGGTAATCAGCAGAATGGTATCGATCCACGATGTGTGACCCAGCATCTTTAAAACCCCCGCCAGGCTTAACCCCAGTAACACCAGACTAGGAATAGCGGCAGCCGAAATGATACGTCGTACATGCATGAATACCTCACTCTATTCCAGGAACTCGCTTCGATCAAACACATTGCCCCATTTACAATTACATAACATTTTGCTATAATGTCAAAGTACCTATCATATTTACTCACAAACACACTATGTCTAAACACAAACGCACTTCTCATTATGCTGCTGCCGGCTTAAGTTTGGCGCTCTTTGCGGGTATGACCAGCGTTGGCTTTGTTGGTGGTTCAAAACTCACTAGCTCAGCAGTAGCCGTACCAATGCAGGTGAGCGATACACCTATGCAAGGCATGAACCCAAACCAGATGTACAACGTAACAGGCTTTGATCCACAAACAGGCGACATGATGCGCGATACCAATGTGCGCCAAGCCAATTTGCCGTTTATGCAGCGCCTAGCTAGCGGCCCCGAAGTACAGGGCACAAACCGTGGTGGCCAACAGGTTCAGGGCGGCAATACCTTTCGGACTCAGTTTGAAGCCCAGGCGCGCAATTTCGGTCGCACTCCAAGCGTCTCTGGTCAAATGCGTACCGGCCTGAATCAGGCTGCAATGGGCACTGGCGAAGGCGCACCTTCCTCTTTTGGCTCACAGGCTTCTTTTGGTCGCCCACCTATGCCTCAACATGACTCTATGATGAGTCGTGGATTTGAGCAGGGTATGACAAGCAGCCATCCCGAAGATTCCATGCGCGGACAAATGAGTAGTGGTATGAGCTTCCCAAGTAGCCATGGCCGTAGCGATGACTTCATGCGTGGCCAGATGAATAGCGATATGCGCAACCAGGGTGACCAACGCCAGGAAGAGCCGCGCGGTCAGCACGAGCAGCCCCAGGCTGACGCTACCGAAATCTCGGCTATGCTTGCCAAACTACAGACGGCTTACGATAAGCTCCAGACCAAGATTGATGTTACAGAGAGCAAGCTGGATAAGGCCGAAGCAACTCTAGAGGCAGCCACAACCGATGCAGCTAAAAAGAGTGCACAGCGCCAAGTAGAACGTCTCACCAAGAACATTGAGCGCCTAGAGGACATGCAAGATGCCATTTCCAGCCGCATGGACGAATTAGAAATGAGCGCCATAGAAGCTCAGTAACCTCCCACTTTGTTTTTGATCGAGAGAGAGAAAGCGCGGCCACCCGGCCGCGCTTTGCTATACAGTGTTAAGCCACCGAACTACTGGTGCGCCACAGTGAATCAAATAGCACCGTAAGAACTCGAGCCACAGTGGGCTGCTCTAGAACCAATAAAGAGATTTGATGCTCACCTGGGGCAGGCTGCAAGAGCAAGACAGAATTTCCAATAACAAAACACATCGCTCCCAACTGGAGCTCAGCACTCAAAAAACGTCGATCACAGAGCCACTGCACAGGCAAACTCATGCCGCGGCGTACGAGCACCCGACAAAGCGCCGATGGCGCCAGGGCCAAAAAATCATCGGAGCCTAGCTGTTGAGCCACAGCATCGTGATCTACGACACACACGTAGGCCTCGGTTGTGGCGAGCAGGCGCCGTAGTTCGGTAGCTACCGAAGCAGTACCCAAAAACGACTGGCTAGCCACGCCAGGTGTGCCCAAAGCCTGGATGAAGGTAGGCAAAGATTCACGAAGTACGCGAACCCGATCGGTCTGGCTGTAGAGCTCTGCCTCGGCAAAGGAAATAAGCGCCTCGGGAGCGGCGGCGCGGTAGTACTGCGTGTGCTTTTCGTAACGACTAAGAATGATCTGTTTTTCCACCAAGCGATCGAGTTGGCTACGGATAGTACTACGAGGTAGACGATGCTTTTTCGCCAATTCCGAAGCCGAGCATTCGCTCTGCCCAATCAGGCTAACATAGAGCGAGCTTTCCTGTGGAGATAATCCGGCATTCTCCAGAATTTTCATTAAATGAGATTCATTCATAATGGTGAAAGTAAATCGCTAAAAAGCTATCACAGGCAGCAATAGACTGTGAAGTTTTTTTGTCATTTGTCTAGGTATTTTTACAGTTGGCGAAATACTATCGTCATAAAATGAGCATCCCATCGCCAAACGAAAAGAGCCGACAACGCTGGGCAATTGCCTGGTCATACAGCTCAAGTAATGTTGGCCGCCCCACAAATGTCGATACGAGCATCATGAGGCTACTTTTGGGCACATGGTAATTAGTAATAAGGCCATCTACCACGCGGTGTCGATAATTATCGCGTATAAACAGATCTGTCTGCCGCTCCCCTGCTTCTAGCTGCCCGTTTTGAGCAGCACTCTCGAGTGTACGTACCACCGTGGTACCAACCGCAACAATAGGCTTACCTTCGGCCTTAGCTGCCCGAATATTCGCGGCGGCCTGTGCCGAGACACTGTACCACTCGGTATGTAAGTGCCCGCTCTGCCACTGCTCGGCCGTAAGTGGAGAGAATGTGCCCAGGTGCACATGGAGCGTCACGTGGACGATCTGGATGCCTCTGTGCTGTAATTTTTGGAGTAGGCGCTTGGTAAAGTGGAGCGAGGCTGTGGGTGCCGCCACCGAGCCCTGTTTTTTAGCAAACACAGTTTGATACTCACGATTAGCCTGGCTCCGCGAAAGCGGCGAATCTTTGATGTATGGAGGCAGAGGCATACTGCCGTAGTGGCTTAGAGCCTGCAACACTGTGCGCCGCGCAAAATGGGGTTTTAAACGCCAAAAACGACCCTCCATACGCAGTACTGTGCAGCCATCATTGCCATTCACACACAAAAACTCCCCTACCTGTAACTTACGGTTAGCCATGCAAAGTAACCCCTCGCTTGTATGCGAAAGATAGAGCAATGAAACCATCCCGCCCGTACTGCGCACGGCTTGTATACGAGCCGGAATCACCTTGGTATCGTTGAGTACGAGTACTGTTCCTGGTGCCAAAAAATCTGCCAATTCAGCAAAGCTAGCCCACGTAACCGATGCCTGCTTACGGTTATACACCTGCAGGCGAGCTGAATCTCGCGGATGGGCAGGAGCTGTCGCAATGAGCTCTGGCGGAAACGCGTAGTCGTAGGTGGCCAGATATGCCTCAAAATCGGCGTTTTTCTCTTCCATAGGCCTATTTTGCCCTAAGTGTGACAGGTGTACCAGTTTGCAAAAGTGCTACTAAAATAGAATAATGACATAATATCAAAAATAATGTAAAATATATAAAAATGAACATCCATACCAACTTCCGACACTTCGTTAAGAAGTACCGGCACGAACTCATTGGCATTGGCTTGGGCTTTGGCCTCAACCTCACAATCATTGTGGTGGGACCAGTGTTGGTAGCCCGGGTGTGGCCAGTAGCCCCGGAGTTTCAAACTTCCAGCCAGCTACTTACTATCGAAGATGTACGTCGCACCGAAGCTCAGCGCCGTCAGCATGCACGTGGTGTCCAGGCTTTTCAGAATAAGCACCTCATCGCCAACTTTGCCGAAACACTACCACTGGCCATTGTCAGTACAAACACCCTGCACTTAAGTCCTCTCGAATCTGCCACCCCAATCGAAACCAAAGCCCTAAGCTCCACGTCGGAGGTAGCACCCGCCTCTGCCGAGAGCAGTTCTGCCGTAAGTGCCAGTAGCGTCAGTAGCTCATCATTGAGTCGTTCGAGTGAGACGCCTGTCTCGAGCTCCAGCAGTAGCGCTGAGCGATCAAGCGCTGAAGCCATCGTTCCTCCTACTGCAACATCGTCTGTCAGTAGTAGCCGTAGCTCGACTACTTCTAGCTCCACCGAATTCCCAGCACTTGATCGGGCTATTATGCCCGTGAGCACTATTCCCCAGTGGGGCGAAATGACCACTGCAGCCCAGTGGGATGCCCCGTATTCCGATATGAAAAAGCGGTCTGATATTCACTTTGGCCCGGTGCCGCCGTATAACCGAGCTGTACTTATTACCCCCATGTCCGAACTCTTAAACCCGCGTGACTCCGCAGCCATTACACAAAAACTTTTCTACTCTACTCGCTTTATGGGCGAGTATGACCTAGATTCCGATGAGCATTCCGGCACTCACGTTGGTATTGATCTTAAACTTCCACTTGGGCAGGGCTTTGGCAGTATTGCCGGCGGCCGAGTACACAGCGTCAGTACTAATGACCGTCTGGGGCTCCATATCATCATTGAACACCGCGCACCTAACGGCAACACGTACTACAGTATTTACGGACACTGCGGTTCGGTAGCCGTACGTGCCGGGCAAGAAGTTACGCCTGGCGAGTACATTGGTACGGTTGGCATGACTGGCCAGACTTCGGCTCCTCACCTGCACTTGCAAGTAGACTCTGGTACCCCAGGCGAAGTGAATCATGTGCCGTATAGCACCAGTACACCCGGTGATATCAGCCAGTATTCCATCGATCCTCTGCAATTCATTCGGCAGTATTAATGTGTGGGATCTTGTTATTTTTTGGGTCTAAAAAAAGTGTCTGATTATCGCTTTATTGTCTACGACTTTGCCACGTACTTTTGAATGACTAGAAATTGCGACTGTTTGTCACTTTCTTGTCTGCCCAGACAAGCAGGCTCTGCCATTTCTTTTGAGCGACCAAAAGAAATGGCAAAAAGAAAAGTCGCCGAAAATGACAAAACTCGGTGAGTACCTGTACTTCATTACTAGCTATCAGGTTGGCAGAAGATGTGTTCTACTCCTGAATACAGCGCTCCTCGGGCATCACATTTTCGGTGAGATCTAAAGTGGCACAGGGCGGTCGGTACCGACGCCACGAGGGTAAGGTGGTAACACGGTATACGCAGTATGTCACCCTGAGTGCCGCGTTAGTCTGGTTCGATACAATCGTCGCTTCTCTCCGATCACTCACCATGACATAACGCGGTGTACCGAAGGGTGAAGTCATACTTTCTGTCGCTCTGACAAAGAAAGGGAAGATGTGAATTAATATACTTGGCAATGTTTTCTGATCATAAAAATGACCCCGCTCGCGCAGGGCCATTTTCATTTACTCAAAGTTATTTAGAGCGCAGCATCGGTGCTGGCCACCTTAGATACCTTTTCAGCTACGTATCCCTTAGGAAGCTGAACGGTCTTGGTTTTTGGATCGTATGTAAACGAAACACCAAGCTTGCGAGAGGTCCAAACATCGGTACCACTGGCGCGGTACTCATCGCAGCTGCGAGGGGTAGCCTCGTGCTTACGTGTGCGGCTCTGAGCGTACACGGCACTTTCTTCATCAACACGACCGCGGATTTCGGCTACGGTCATGGTGCCGCCTTCGTAGTGGTACTGCATGCAGCTAGCCAAGTTTTTGTCCTCTACTGGGTAACCCGCTGCAGATACCACAATCTTCACGGGTGCTTCGACGACAGTTTTAGTCTGTGGCAAGCGCGAGATCCAACTATCGCACAAGTGCTCATCGGCAAAGGCGTTCATAACCGTTTCGATCGAACGACCGGTAATTGCCGCAATTTGCTCGGCACCCATTTGTAGCACGCTCTCCATATCGCTTGTAAATTCCTCGGGATACATCGATTGCTGCTGCTGCACGAACACAAGGTACGAACACATCATGTTCTTTTCACCGTCGGTGAGGGGGCCGATAGGGCCGCCACCAAAACCACCTGGAGCCGTAGCCGTGATATTGTGGTGATTCGCGAGGAACAGCAGTATGGCGTTAAAGACGTTGGTGTTCACACCACGGTGAGAGCCATTCCCTCCCTGTACTTCTCCCACAAAAGCAGAAATGATCGAAGATGTGGAGGAGCTGGATGATGAGCTAGAGCCCTCCGAGCTGGAAGAGGAACTAGATCCTTCTGAGCTACTAGAGGAAGAGCCACCAGAACTGGAGGAGCTTGAGCCCTCGGAACTACCGGAAGATGACGAGCTAGAAGAAGAACTCGAACCTTCGGAGCTGCTGGAAGAAGTGCTACTAGAGGAAGAGCCACCTGAACTGGACGAAGAACTTGAGCCTTCGGAGCTACTGGAAGAGGAAGAAGAACTAGAGCCCCCAGAAGAACTAGAAGAGCTGGCAGGGCAAGTGACCAATGTATCTACAAGAGCGCTCTGCACTAACGAAATAGCTGCCCGACCAGAAGTAATAATACTGCTACATGGTGCAGCTCCCGAGACGCCAAAGAACACATCGATGAGCCGTGCTTCGCCGGTTGGAATATCCATAGGTACCGTGCACGTTACAACGCCAGCGGCTTCGGCACACGAAGTACTAGGAGCCAAGGAATTGCCCGTGTAGGTGGTATTGTTTGGTACAGGCAGAGTGAATACTGG
>CAZLUF010000007.1:0-9751 GCA_964562645.1 uncultured Candidatus Peribacteria bacterium | reverse complement strand
GGTAACCGGGAAGTTTGGCTGACCTTGGTTAAACTGCGGTGGTACCGAAATACCAACGGTGGGGAATAGGCATGTTACACGGGTATCGACTGTGAGCGAACTGAACCCACTGACCTGCGCCGGACCATTGGTAAAGGTTGTGTTGCAGACATCGCTGACATGTAAGCCAAAATAGACCACAAACGATTGTGCTTCTGTAGGTGCGAGTGTCGATGGCAAAGTACACGTAACAGTACCAGCAGACTCGGTGCAATCACCGACGCTTGGCAATGAATGACGAGTGAAATAGAGAGCAGCAGGAACGGGCAACGTAACCACTGGATTGACGAGTGGTGTAGCCAATGTGTTGGTTACCGTAACTGTGACAGGGAAGTCGGTATGACCACGGTTAAATTCTGGCGGAGCCGAAAGACCAACCTTAATGGCCCCACAGGTTACGCGTGTATCGACTGTAACAGTTGTTTGTGCACCCATGATAGCCGGGCCCGACGTAAGGATGCTGTCACAAGCGACTGTAGGCGAAACATCAAAGAAAATATCAAACAAATTCGCAGTAGTAGCCGGAATCGCGAAAGGGACTGTACACGTCACAACCCCCGAAGAGAGCGTGCAGTCACCACTGTTTGGCAACGAACTGTGTGAGTAGTCCGTATTAGCTGGCACAGGCACAGAGAACACAACGCCGCTCAAAGGTGAGCCAGTGGTATTAGTAATAATAACCGTGACTGGAAAATTAACCTGACCACGATTGAACTGTGGCGGAGCCGAAATTCCAATTGTGGCCGAAGGCAGCACAATGGCCTGCACACTCGATGCTGGCACAATGATCGTGCTGAGCAGAGCAACTAGGCTCAGTGCGGCACAGCGACGCAGGAAACTAAAACCAGTCATAGGTTAAGGGGGTGTTATAAAAGGGCTAAACGATAACACTCTCAATCTATTGGTCAAATTGACACGACATAAATATGTTACATAATAAAAAACACCTCATGGCAAGCATGAGGTGTTTTAGATGCAAAATTAGAGCGATTGATCTGCACTCACTACCTTGACCTGACGATCGCCACGGTACCCCGCTGGGAGCGTAGTGGTTTTGCTGTTTGGATCGTAGGTAAAGTAGATCGATAGATCTGGGTAGTACCACACGTTGGTACCGGCAATACGATAGTCGCCTGGAGAAACTGAGATCTTGCCATCGATACGAGTGCGTGCTGTAGCGAGCGAAGCATCTTTAACCGAACCGCGAATAGTAGCAATGTCTAAGGTGCCACCCTGATAGTACGCCTTAATGTAAGCGTTATACGCAGCATTACTACTCACAGGATAACCTTCTGGAGTGAGCAAGATCGTCACTTCGGGACGAGCAGACAGCGTTTTGGTAGGCATGCGGCTGGTGAGCCCTGCACATAACTCTGGATCCTGGAACCACTTGGCTACCTTTACTTTCGATACACCCATGGTTGCAGCCAAATCTTCCACAATTAAGTTGAGAAGAGCATCGTCTGCCTCTTCGGAACCCAGATACTTGAGGTACACTGAGCACATATAGTCGCGCTGGGCTTTAGTGGGCTTGTTTTGTAAACCGCCACCGAACGCCCCGGGAGCTGTACCTCTGATACCAAAATTGCCAGCAATAAAGTGAGCTGAGCCGATGATTTCGTTGCTACGCGCACCACGGCGACCGCCACCATTGCCTTGAGTGCCAGCAGTAAAGCCAAATGTCTCTGGTCCAGAACTTACACTCGAAGACGAGCTTGCTGTTTCTTCACCACTAAAACTCGAACTGGAGCTGCTCATAAAGGAGCTAAAGCTAAAACTGCTCGAACTGCTACTAAAAGAGCTAAAGCTAGAAGAAGATGAGCTCTCGCTTCCGCCTTCACAGTCGGAATTGATGAGTAGTACTTCGGTATCACCCAATGTGCGACCATACACGCGCACATCATCCAGCTGACCTTCGAAATTCGACTGGAAAGTGTACTTACCGAGGAGCATATCGGTATTGATTCCAATATTTCCAACGGTAGCTGTATTCGTACCGATCAACACACCATCAACATATGTACGAATGGTGACACTATCGCCACTGCGCTGGAACGTACCAACCACATGGTGCCAACCACCAGAGAGTAACGATGGCGAAGCGAATGAATTGTCGTTAACGCCCATATCGCCGTAGGCAAAGAAGTTCACGCGGTTAGTAGCATAGAAGTACGCACCCCAACCACGATAACCAGAACCTGGATTATTAAAGTGACCCAAAACAGCGCGATCACCAGTGGTAGTTTTAGCAAAGAAAGAAACGGAGAAATCAGAAGTGTCGTGAGACATCCCCGCATTGTCGATACGTACCTGGTCGTCGATACCATCAAAGATATAGGCGCCGACGTTTGGCGTAACAGCAGGTGTGCCTGGCGCAGTGTGATCGGCTCCGTTTTCGAGCATGCCCGTATGACCATTACCCGTACTATCGACAACAGTGTGCGTCTCGCCTTCGTCGCCCTTCCAGTAGGCCAACAAGCCCGATGGCACACAGGCTACCGGAACCACCGAACTGGAGCTGGAACTGAAACTCGAAGATGATGCGAAGCTACTAACTTCCGAACTGGCAAAACTAGAAGTTGAACTGCCTGCACTCGAAGCGGCCGAACTGGAGGAACCAGCACAAATAACGGAGTGAGTCACCGAATCGGACTGTGAAAGAGTTTCTAACGATTCAATATCGGCATGGTTAGTCACTTCTGCCTGCGGACAGGCACTGGTGCGAGTCGTAATGGTAAAGTCCGCAGTTTCGGCGGCAGCCATTTCGGGTTTGGTACAGGTAATCGTGCCCGTGTCCCCTACTGTTGGCACAGAACAATCCCAGCCTGCGGGAGCTAAAAGAGCCTGGAACCGCATGGTTTCGGGCAACATATCTGTCAGCTGCAGACCAGACTGATACGAAGTGGAAGCAATGCTAATTTGATAATTGAAATCCATTCCAGCAATAGCTGTATCACCGGCAACTTTATCGATAGTGAGACCTGGCGCTTCCGAGCTCGTGGAACTTTCCATGGAACTCATGCTGCTACTAGAGCTCGATTCAATTTGGCAGGAGGCACTACAACCATCGCTGGGAGATGTGTTTTCATCATCGCACTGCTCCCCTGTTTGTACAAAGCCATCGCCACATGCAGCTAGATGGCAACTAGTTGTACAAGAGTCAGTTTCGATGCTGTTGCCATCATCACACTCCTCTACTCCTTGTGTGACACCGTTACCACAAGCAACATCTAACGTATTCGTAAAAGTACACGAAACGATATCAGCCTGTGTCAGCACAATCGTGGCACGGCGACTACCCATGTTGACTGTCGTTGCGCCCCCTGAACAACTAATTCCAGACAAAGTCCAGCCCGAAGTGACATCTTCGGTGATGGTGTAAATGGCAACGTCACGATTGTTGAACTGGCGCGAATGTAAGAGTGTGCCGTCGCTATCGTCATCGAGTTGGAAACTCCCCATTTCTGTGCCCAACAGACCGCTGGTCGTTGAGAAAGAAAAATCCTGTGCATGATCGGGATCGGCGTTGACATTAATGACAATAACACCTTCTCCAAAACCCGCTTCGCAGTTAGTGCTGCTACCTAAATTGAGCAATCCCCGACTGCAGAAATCGGTATCGGCACCTCCATCCATACTGTCACTAGTATTACCACCTGTCAGCTTATCGTTGCCCTCGCCACCGATCATTGTGTCGTTACCAAGACCACCATCAATGGTGTCGTTCCCTGTACCGCCGTCGATCCAATCGTTTTGTAAACCACCATTGAGCGTATCGGTACCCTCCAATCCACAAATAGTATCGGCCTGATTGCCGCCATTGATCGTATCATCGCCCGTTGTACCCACCATAACGTCGGCCGCATTCGTACCATTGAGCGTACCGGCATACACCTGGCCATTCTGTGGCCCAGTGCTCACGATATGATTTGTATTATCTACATAGATCGTGGCTGTTAGGCCATTACAGGTAGGTGGAGCAGCTAATACATGATTAACGAAAAAAGGAGCCCCGGCCGCAAGTGAACCAGCAACAATATATGTAGAAATCGTTGCGAGGTTAAATTTGGCTAGAGTTCGTCGCAATGTAGGCGAAAGCTGCATAAAACAAGTGGAATGAGAAAGACGGTTGCATTTAAGCTTTGTGTGACATCGTGGTCAAACAAGAATACAGGCTTAGGACTACTTAATTGTAATAGAAGTCAAGTATTTGTCAGATTTTGCTACAACCAAATTTGTATCTAGAAAAGCGACTAGGATTTTTGGTGCACACACTGCAAAATACAAGCAGCATGGCTACGTTACGCGTTGCACTCTTTTTGGCCTGGCGACAACTCACTCGCACCAGCTTGTGGTCGACTTCGCTGATTATTGTAATCATGACGCTCACGTTTTTAAACCTGGTGGTGGTCTCGGGTGTGCTGGTGGGTTTGGTAGAAGGCATTAATGTAGCGACCCGCCAACTCTACAGTGGTGATGTTTTTATTAGACCCAGTGAAAACCGTACGACCATTGATGGCACAGCTAAGATTACTGGCGTATTAGACTCGTTACCAGAAGTAGCTAACTACAGCGCAAGATACGTAGTAGGGGCGACTATAGAAGCCAACTACGATAAGTCGCGACGCACCGACGAATTGCCCGATCGGACTTCTACCAGTGTAGCCGGGGTTGACCCAGACAAAGAGGACAGCACAACAAACCTCCATAGCCTCATGATCGCCGGCAAATTTTTAGAACCTACTGATACTGGCGTAGTAGTAATGGGCGCCGATCTGCTCACTCAATATTTTGGTGGCGGACCCAACACCGGAAATCAGACCATCGATGGCGTTGAGGTGGGCTCCAAAATTCGCATAACCATCCACGGGCAAACCCAGGAAATGACCGTTAAGGGCATTTTACGAAGCAAAGTAGACGATGTATCACGGCGGGTGTACATGATCGATCGCGAGCTGCGAGACTTAGCCGCTATTACCGATTTAAATCGGGCCGAGATTGCCGTGGTGGCAAGGAGTGGCGTTACGCCGACGGAACTACAATCGGCTCTCATTAGAGCTGGCGCAGCGCGCAATGATAACCGGGTACAAACCTGGCAAGAGGCCCAGCCGCAATTTGTGGCTGATGTGCAACAAACTTTTAACACCCTGGGTAACTTCATTGGGTCCATTGGACTCTTTATCGCTTCGATCACAGTCTTTATTGTTATCTTCATTAACGCCATTAACCGCCGCAAGTACATTGGCATTATGAAAGCCGTTGGCGTGCATGCCATCTCCATTGAATTGGCATACATCTTCCAAGCCCTCGCCTATGCCATTGCCGGCAGCGCTATTGGGATTGTGATCGTGTACACCGTGCTCGTGCCCTTTTTCAACTCGCACCCCATTAACTTTCCTTTTAGCGACGGAATTTTGGTCGCTCCGCTCTTTGGCACTTTTGTGCGGGCTGGAGTGCTACTTGTCATTACCGTGTTTGCCGGTTTTATCCCTGCTCGCATTGTCGTAAAGCAACCGACAGTCGATGCCATTTTAGGTCGATGATTACCACTACCTCGCTCTGCAAGAGCTTTACCACCGGCTCCATCACCACACCCGTGTTACGCGGTATAGATCTTACTATCCCCCGTGGGCAGTTCGTTGCCATTATTGGCCCCTCGGGCTCGGGCAAATCGACTTTTCTCTATCAGTTGGGGTTACTCGATCGCCCCACCAGTGGAACCCTTTTGGTGGATGATCAACACACCACCGATTTAAGTGAGGACGAAACGACGTTACTACGTCGCCACTACTTTGGTTTTGTGTTCCAGGATTACGCTCTGCTGCCAGAACTCACCGCACTGGAAAATGTACTCCTCCCCGCTCTCACTACCGGCCAAGAAACTTCGCTGATTCACCGCGATGCCAAAGAAGCCCTGCGCCTAGTTGATCTTGCAAACCATACGCACAAGCGCCCCTCGCAATTGAGTGGCGGCCAGCAGCAGCGCGTGAGTATTGCTAGGGCCATTGCGCGGCGCCCCAAAATTTTATTTGCCGATGAACCCACAGCTAACCTAGATTCCACGCACGCCCGCGAAGTGATGGATGTGTTTTGCAACCTGCACAAAAACGGCCAGACGATTGTGATGGTCACACACGAAGCGGAGTTTGCAAAATTAGCCGAACGAATTGTGGAATTACGAGATGGAAAAATTGTGAGTGATTCAAAGGCGTAATGTGTAGGCTTTTTTACTTCATTGTAGAGAGCTATTCCCTTTCTTTATCAGGGCGACAAAGAAAGGGAGAAAGAAAACGCTCCGCCGCCAACACCCACTCCGCCCGGCTCTGGGTCTCCTCGTCACTGCCTCCAAGGCTTCGGCAGTGACTCGTCGCCTGTTCTCAGGCGCGAGCGCCTGAGAACAAACAGAGCCTTCCCCTACACCCCCCGTGGCGGCGGTACCGCCCGCCTTATGCTTTTTTCAACTCCACCGAAAATTACATGCCCGAGGAGCGCAATATTCAGGAGTAGAATAAATCTTCTGCCAACCTGATAGATAATAACGAAGAGCAGGTACTCACCGAGTTTTGTCATTTTCGGCGACTTTTCTTTCGCCATTTCTTTTGGTCGCTCAAAAGTAAATGGCACTGTCTGCCGTCTGGCAGACAAGAAAGTGACAAACGACTACTCGCGTAACGTCTTTAAAAAATCTATTTATTCAAATAGAGTATCACTCCCCATAAAACGGCTCCGCGGCTTGCACCGTATTATGACACACCGCCTGATCTTTAGTGGTAGTAAGATGAGCACAAAACTCCTGGCCACGCGCAGGGTCGGCAAAGTGCACAATGCGATAGCTCACCAATCCGGAAACACACAGATTGCGCTCGATCCCACGCAAAAGTTCGCACGTTTTTAGAGCGATATCTGGCGTGGCAATTTGATACTTCATAGCTGCACTACCGACACCTCTAATACATTCATTTTGCGAAACTCCGGCTGTCTCACGGCACCACTGGATGGCCTGGGCATACTCAAAATTATTGGCTTTGAGCCACGCTCGCGGTGCGTAAAAAGCACACACGGCTCGTTCGGGTTCGCGCTGATCGCGGCATTTAGCAAAAATATCGGCCAAATCGAGTGTGGGCGAGGCATGGCTGCTTTCGGCAGCAAAGTGTTCCATAAATACTCCCTCAGCACATTGAATGCGTGGGAATCCTGCGGGCAATGTGCGACACAGTTCCAATGAGCGACCGATGTTATTTTTAGTAGCCACCATGATGCCATGACCAAGACCATGAAAGCAGCGCGCATCATCTTTGGGACAGGTATGTAAAACCGTCCACGGCAGCATGGCTGGCACCACACTTTCGAACTTTTCTTCCACCACGCCATGCAAATACCCTGAGCCACAAATATCATCTTGGAAACGAAACGCGGCCTGAAAGCCCATTTGGTGAACCGCCTGATGGCCTAGCTCGTGCGCCAAACCGTGGCACTGCGCTACTAACTTGTCGTCGGGACCATTGGCAATGGCACTCAGCGCCTGTAACGCTGGAACCAGACCTTTTGTCTTAAGAGTGCCCAGCAGCTCCGCCTCGGCTTGCTGGTATGGCGAAAGCACGGGTGCGGCGGGTTTATTTTGGTAAATAAATAGACCAACGGCTAAGGCCAAACACAGTCCGCCGACAAGGGCAAGAACCGAAAAGCGCCGCATGAGAAGTTACGACTGGTATGGTCGAATAAACTGACGCGTGTCTTCGAGCGGATCGGTATTAGCAGCCGCGCCAGTGGCTGGCATGGTATTAACAACCAAAACTTCCAAATTACCGGTTTGGGGCTGAACCGTAGTACCGTAGAGCACAATAGTACTCGTGCGGATAACATCTCCAAGTGCGAGGCGCGAGGCGGCACGGGCCTTGAGTGTTAACGTTTTACTAGCCCCAGGCTTAAGACCAGTAAGCACCCACTGGATGGCATCGCCATCGCGACGACCATTGGCCGAAACCACCTTCAGCTGATCACCATTAAAGGAATGGACAACCGAGTAGCCATCGAGGGTGATATCGGAATTGTTCGTGGCAGTGATGGTATACGTTAACTGGGCACCCGGCTTAACTTCGGTTTGTGATACGCGCACCTCTACATGCACATCGGCCTGCTTTTTAGCCATGGTATCAGCCATAGCCGTAGGTGTTTTAGTTAGGTCGTACACCACTGGTTTGGCCGAAGATTTTGCCATCTTCGCATCTTTGGATACTACAGAAGAGCTGGAGTTATCCAGTGAAAAGTATTTCTGGCTACTGTTGGACCGTGGCGTTTGCTTAGCAGTAGAGCCAGTAGCTGTCTTGGGCGTAGTAGTGGCAGGCGTTGTTTTACTCCCCGAACCACTGCAGGCAGTGAGTACTAACGGTACCACGGCAATGAACCACAAACGGTGAAGGTTGGTCATGGGTGAGTAAGAAAAGGAGATTAATTTACATCATTTTAAATTTTTGTCAATAGTAGGATTAGTAAACTGATAAATGGCTTAAATGAGAGATAAAGGCACCGTATTCACCTTCTTGGACTACTACCTAGAGTGCCGTCTTAGGGCATTGACAAGTTGGCCAGAATCTCAAAACTAAGCCCCTCAGTTTTTACCAACTGCCTATGTCTACTACCCTGCGCCGAAGCCCTGCCGCCGAAACCCCCGTTCAAAAAGAGGAACGCGTCCGTCAAGAAGCTGTTACATGGATCGATGGCCACATCGATCAATTTTCTGCCCGCCGAGAATGCGATGCACTCATGCAAGAATATGGCCAACTCCTCCAAACATTGCTTTGCGGTGAGCCAAACTGGAATAAGTATGGCACTCGATTGCCAGGACTTCAGGAATTACGCAATCCTACGGCCGGTATCCATCATCAAAAAAGCCTGACGACACCCGAGGCCGACCAAGCTCTTGCCATTATTCGCTCTCGCCTACTCACCTACCTTAACGCTCACCTAGAACTGCATCGCGCTGGCGATTGGATAGCCAAACCCTAGCGCAAAAAAGCCGTGACCCTGGAGCGAAAAACGGTTACCATACCGCCTCTCTGTATGGCGGATCTCCTCCCCTCTCACTGGCCACAAACGCTGCAGGCAGCCGGAATTCAGTTGGCAAGCCGCCCAGAGGCACACATGTCTGGAATCTGTGGCACTACCTGGACTCGCCATCCCGAGGGTGGTCGCACCATGCTCTGTACCTGGTCCACTACCTCTGGGGAAAAATCTTTACAGTTCTTCCGACAGTTTCCGCCACGCCGACCAGGCCTACCCGATTTTCGCTTTGCGGTAGATCAGTGGCTCAAGGCCGAACAGGCTCTTGGTACCCCACTGAAAATTGAGTGGGTTTTGCATCGTGGCGATTGGTACATCATCACTGTTACACCACTACCAAACCAAGGCGCCGATGTTCTGGCTACCTATTCCACACTGGAATCGGAGCTGCCCAAGCAGCCGTTTTTGTGGGAACTAGCCGAGCCTGCCGAGCTGGCTCCGCACCCAACCCCGCTCACGGCAAGTCTGCTGCAGTGGTGCTATCACACAGATTCCAGCCCTGTGGCCGAAGCCTATCAAACACTCGGGTTTACTTATCAATCTGTGTGGCCTTGCCACTTGCTCCTTGGTGAACTCTACACCGACCGCGAGCAGGAGCTCCAAAATTTACTGCCAAGCTTTTCGCTAGCACATGCCGATAATTATAAACCAC
>CAZLUF010000006.1:0-23494 GCA_964562645.1 uncultured Candidatus Peribacteria bacterium | reverse complement strand
CGGGCCAGGAATGCTGGCTGGCAGTGGCGAGCCGCGCCTGCGACGCGGCGCTCAAAGTCTGCCAGATCGGCGATGACAGTCTCAAACAAACTGGCGCCAAAGTGTTCGTGTAATTGCGCCAGGTATCCGCGTTGATAGCTACGGCTACGCTTAAAACGGGACACCAGATATCCCAGTAATTTCAAGCCAGGATTATAACTGCGCTGTACGTGTTTGATCAGTTCGGTAACTTGCACCACTCCTTGAGCTCCCCAGTCGGCTGCCTCGAGGGGAATAACCACTCCATCGCTAGCACAGAGGGCTGCCACACTGACAAGCGATAGACGTGGCGGACAATCGATGACCATCACTTCGTACCGGTGCCGGAGCGGACGCAATGCTTCGCTGAGTGTGAGGTGCAAATCGGCCGCCTCCCACTGCTGTTGACCAGAGAGATCTACCTGAGCAAGTACCGGCGAAGCCGGAATAATATCGATGTGCTCAAAGCGAGTATGACGAATGAGTGGCTCGGCCACAGGTTCACGACCGGGGTGAAAAATAGCTTCGATCCCGGGCTGTCCATCGTTAGCATCGAGAAAAGATGAGCTGAGGTTTCCCTGCGCATCGGTATCGATGAGGAGTGTTTTACGACCATCTTCTTGCGCTGCCCCGGCAATTAACCAAGACGTATGGGTTTTGCCCACACCGCCTTTGAGGTTCAACACCGTGATGATGGCGGACTTGTGCACGAGTGCAGTGTAGCAATGTCCGAACCAGACATATACCATCTGCTTATTTGATATTATTAAATTTTATGTTATAATATAATTAATTGCCAATACCAAACAAAACTATGCATTTTAATGCCAAGCACAAAAAGATTGCCTGTGTGAGCGCTAGCATCATCGCTTCGCTTTTGGCTATCAATATTGCGTCTTCGCAGTTTAATTTACACGTACTTGGGGTAGTACCAAGCACCACCGGTTCGTACCAAAAAAATACAGATGATACTGGGAACACAAACAAGGATAAAAAATTGGTGCCAGCTATCTTGAGTGTCACTATGGCTAGCGTCGAAAAAACCACCACGATGAATCGCCCTATTATGCACAAAGTGATTATTAAAAACGCAGGCGTGTCGAATGCCACTGGTGTCACCGCCACTATGACCGTAAGCCCCGGTATCCTTTTTGATCTCACGCGCACCTCGCCAAACTGCACGCAGCTAGGTAAAAATACACTGAGCTGCAAAGTTGGCGACTTATCGATGGGGCAGCAGCGCACCATGGTCTTTGGCAACACCGCTGATCGTAGTTTTGGCTGTAATCAGCAAGCGAAATTTGCCCTGGTCGCCCAGGCTACCTCTCCGCTACCGAATCGAGATAGTTTTATCGATAGCTGGTCTACCACTCGCGTAGTCAGCAAGAGCCACTCTTCCGTCGCTCAGCCTGCTGTGGCCGTAAACACTGTTTCTGTTTCCTGCGGCAGCCGGCAAATCATACAGCAATAACACTACTCAAAAATGTAATAAAAAAACACCCCGGCATGCCGGGGTGTTTTTAGGATCTAGTCAGAACCTTATTTGAGATACTCGCGATTCACCACTACCTGCTGACCGATGGCAAAGAGGGTAGAAATACCCCAATAGAGCGATACCGCTGTGGGGAATTGGAAGGCAAACACACCAATCATGAGCGGTAGACCATAGAGCATGATCTTCTGCTGCAAATCTTGCTGGCTCTGAGTGTCGGACTTCTTCTTATCTTTAGGCGTGACATCCACCACGCTCTTGCCATGAGCTTTCTTGCGGTCGTTAATGGCAAAGCTCAACTTCATTTGAAAGAACTGCATAACCACCAAGAGTGGTGGCATGATAAATACACTGGGCTTAAAGAGATCGAGACCAAGGAAATACTGACCAAACGTCCATGTAGAGCCCTGAAAAGCAGCGTAGAGCATGTGGCGGGAGTACTCCAGGTGCGACGCATCGCGAATGACGTAAAAGAGACCGATGAGAATCGGAAACTGAATGAGAAGCGGCAAACAACTACTGAACGGATTGACCTTGTTGTCACTAAAGAGCTTCATGGTTTCGGTCTGCATTTTTTTAGGATCATCGGCGTACTTCTTTTTTAACTCATCCATTTTCGGCTGTAACATCTGCATCTTTTTCTGCCCCTTGAGGGCCGACTGTGTAGGGATGTAGAGGATAGTTTTAACAATCAGCGTAAGGATAATAACTGCCAAACCCAAGTTGTACCCCGGCATGACCGAAGCAATGGCCACGAGAGCATTGAGGAGTGGCTTGTGGATGAAGGTCTGGAAAATCTTGGCGAATGCGCCTGGCTCCACCACGCTAAAAGTAACCATGGGCTGTGCTGGCGCCAAAGTGGAGCCTGTAGCCACTGGGGTATCAGACGGTAAACGTAATTGATACGTACCAATTTGACCAAAGAGCGAGTACTGCCAAGGACCTAAATCGATCTTCTGCTGTTCACCTTGTGCCAAGCTCGGCTTAAGACTAACGACCTCGGCGCAATGTTGACCATCGGCCAGAGTGAGCGGCGTAAAGGTATCGCCCGTCTGACTGAAATACACATCTACTGGTGGCTTTGGACAACGATCTTTTATTACCAAGGCAGCACCCGTATGATTTTTGACGGTGAGGATCGGATGTTGGCCCACGCTGATTTTGGATTTTTCTACTTTTAATTCAATAGCAGTGACTGGAGTAGTAGGCTTTTTGCCAAATTGTTCAGGGAAGAAATACCCCAACACGAACTGACTCCCCAAATACACGACAGCAAAAATGAGGAGAAAATCGAGAATGCGAGACGAAGACTTTTTGGTGGTCATCGGAGAACCGTAAGGAAAGCCCGGACATCGTTAAGGATGTCTGAAAACGGGGAGCTGAGACTAGCGGAGCGGGGGAGGATTAACAATTGCTGAGAACGCTGCATGCGGGTTTGGCCGCTCTGCGCCTGTTCCTGAATTACCAACCGAAAAGCCTCACGGCAACGACGGCGCATGCGGTTGCGCTCCACGGCTAATTTACTGAGCTTGGTAGATGCTACCGTACCCACGTAACAACCCGAGAGCTCTGGCCGAGCGGCGGGGTGGTGTGGGGCGCCCGCCAAGTGACGCACCATAAAGGTCTTGCCTTTCCATAAAAATCCTTTGCGCATCACGCGATCACAGATCTTCCGCCCACGGAGGTGCATCAGTTGCATAGCGTGCCTATTGAAGCACAGATCAGCCCTTTCGTCTGCGGGACTCTTTCCCTATTATTCAACCGATGACTCAACTCACACGCGACCAAGTTCGCCACATTGCCAAACTCGCTCGTTTGCAACTGACCGAAGCCGAAGAAGAAAAGTACGCCTCGGAACTCACCAAGATTTTGAGCTATGTAGAAATGTTACAGGAGGTGGATACCGCATCCGTACCAGCTACCGCTCAAGTAACTGGCCGTGTGAACTCCTTCCGCGAAGATGTGATTCGTACCAACGGCACTTCGCCAGATGCATTGCTCGAAACAAGCCCGCTCGGCTTGAGCGATCACCAAATTGTCACTCCTTCTGCCCACGGTTAATTATGGCCACCAACCTCACCAATCTGACAGTTGCCACGGCGCACGACATGCTCCGTAGTAAAAAGGTTTCTGCCTTGGAGCTCACACAGGCCTGCATCGATCGCATTGAAAGCGTAGATAGCAAGCTCAACGCTGTAGTACATAAGAATTTTGATGCTGCCATTGCCGCTGCCAAAGCCATTGATGCCGCTGGCAATTTTGAGCACCCGCTCAGTGGTATTCCCTACCTGGCGAAAGACGTATTTTGCGAGCAGGGCGTACCCACTACTGGCTGCAGTAACATGCTCCGTAACAAAGATTATTGCCCTCCTTTTGATTCCACGACTACCGCTCGCCTCAAAGCTAAGGGGGCTATTAGCCTGGGCAAGACCAATACCGACGAATTTACCATGGGCGGCAGCACCGAGACTTCGTGCTACGGTGTGACCCGTAACCCCTGGAATACCGACTGCGTGGCTGGTGGTTCTTCTGGTGGTTCGGCCGCTGCCGTGAGTGCTGGCGAGGCCTTGTTTGCGTTAGCGACCGATACGGGTGGCTCTATCCGCCAACCTGCTAGTTACTGCGGGGTAGCCGGCTTACGAAACACCTACGGGCGCACGAGCCGCTACGGCGTAATGAGCATGGCCAGCTCGCTCGATACCATTGGCTGTATTACAAAAGACGTGATGGATACTGCGCTCGTGCTCGAGACTATGGCTGGGCACGACCCGCGCGATGGCACTAGCGGCGAAAAGCCCGTGCCTGCCTACAGCAAGCTGCTCAAAAAAGATGTAAAGGGTATGAAGATCGGTTTACCCAAAGAGTATTTTATCGATGGACTGAGTAGCGAAGTAGCCACCGCCGTGCGCGAGGCTGCCGAAACATTTAAGAAACTAGGTGCCACGGTTGTTGATGTATCGCTCCCACACACCAAGTATGGCATTGCCACTTACTACGTGCTCTGCCCCTGCGAGGTGAGCTCCAACATGGCTCGGTACGATGGTATCCGCTACGGCCACACAGCTAAGAACCCTGCCGATTTAATTGAATATTACATCCGCGCCCGCAGCGAAGGTTTTGGCCCAGAGGTTAAGCGCCGTATTATGATCGGTACCTACGCACTCAGTGCTGGATATTTCGATGCTTACTACCGCCAATCGCAAAAAGTCCGCACACTCCTCCGCCGTGATTTTGAGCAAGCCTTCCAAGAGGTAGATATTATTTTATCGCCCGTATCGCCCACGCCAGCCTTTAAAATTGGTGCGCACGAAAACGACCCAGTGGCTCTGTACCTGGAAGATGTATTCTCCGTCACACAGGCTATGGCTGGCATTCCCGCCATGTCGATCCCGTGCGGTTTTTCGAAAGACGGCCTACCAATCGGTCTCCAGATTATGGGCCCACAGTGGGAAGAGGGCCGCGTACTCAGTGCTGCCTACGCCTACGAACAGGCCACCGAGTGGCACACAAAGCAGGCGAAGATCTAAATTCATAATTGAGTTCTGTCATTTCTTTTGGCAGCCAAAGAAATGACGAAAGAAAACTGCCGAAAATGACAAAACTCGGTGGTTACCCGCACTGCATGTCATCTATCATCTCGGCAGGGTACTTGTGCTACTACTAAATACTGTGCACCTCGGGCATGTAATTTTCGGTCAAATAGATGATGATTAGATTAATGGTCACCTAAAACAGAACTGTTGCAAAAAACGCCACAGTTCACTTGGGCCAGGCGGCCTGGCAGGTATACTCAATGCCATGGCTAGCAATCAATCCATAGAAATTTTTAAGAGCAAAGAAGGAGATGTGGAACTGCAAGTAAATGTGGAACGCGATAGTGTTTGGCTCAACTTAAATCAGATGGTAACTCTTTTTCGAGTCGATAAATCTGGTATTTCACGCCACATTAAAAATGTGTATAAATCAGCTGAATTAAGCCAAAAAGAAGTTGTTGCAAAAATTGCAACAACTGCCAAAGACGGAAAAAAGTACCAAGTGGAATACTATAACTTAGACATGATCATTTCGGTTGGATACCGAGTAAACTCAAAGCGCGGCACACAGTTCCGCATGTGGGCTACTAACACCCTCCGCCAACACCTCATTAAAGGCTACACCATCAACGAAAACCGTTTGGAAGGCGCTAAGTTACAAGAACTCAAAACCGCGGTGAGCCTGATCCGCAAAGCCATGAACACCAAGCAGTTAAGCGGCGATGAGTCGGCTGGGTTATTAAAAGTAATTACCGATTATACGGAGACCTGGACGCTCTTGGATCAGTACGACAAGCAGACACTCCCCACGCCTAAAAAAACGCACGCCACACGGTTTAAACTGGAGCACGGCGAAGCTCTAAAGCTGATCGCTGCGCTCAAGAAAAATCTGATCCGTCAGGGACAAGCGAGTGATCTATTTGGCCGCGAGAAAGATGATGGACTCAAGCGCGTACTCGGGGCCATTCAGCAGACGTTCGATAGCCAGGATCTATACCCCACAGTAGAAGAAAAAGCGGCGCACTTGCTCTACTTCCTAACGAAAGATCATCCATTCATCGATGGCAATAAGCGCATTGCGGCGTTTTTATTCATCATTTACCTCACGCGCACGCAGTACGTAACAGCGCGCGATGGCGAACGAAAGTTTAACGATTCGGCTTTGGTGGCCTTGGTACTTTTAGTAGCCGAAAGCCAGCCCAAGCAAAAAGATTTGTTAATCCGCCTGGTGATGAATTTTGTACATGGGAAGTAGGCATAGAGGATAAAACCATCGATCAATCTGACAAAAAGTGGTATACTAATCCGATGTCCACCGAAGGCCAAAAACATCCACCAGAATCTAACGAAACCCGGCAAGAACTAGTTATACCCGCCAACCCTGATACAACAGTTGTGGCCCGCATTCAGGGCGTAAATGTCTCAGCTAGAGAGCTCATGACATACCAACAGCAACAAGAGCGCGTGTCGCATGTAACCACAACACACACTGGGGCGTATAACATCCTCAAACGCTGGGAAGCCATGCCAGTAACCGAGCCTACCACTACGCCAAGCCCGCAAGCCCTGGCCCATATTGTGGATACCACAGGCTTAGTGGGAACTCACTTGGCAGACTTATCCGAAACGCCCATGGAAGACCAGCGCCGCGAACAAGGCCTGGATCAAGAGCGTCGGAAACTGTATGCCGAACTGGCCAAAAAAATGACACCGCGAGAAGGCTTGCGCATGCTGGAAAGATGGACACTACTTCACTTAAGTAAGCAGTGCCGCACCATGAAGCAACTACGTACACTGTTCCCCGAAATGACCACATTGGAGCTGATGGCCCTGCCGCTTTTGGCAAACGTGCCAGATACTCTTTTACATTGTTCAGCAGGTTTTACCGTTGGTACAGACGAAGATACATCGCACCTACCAACCAAAGCCACACCAATGATGTTAGAGTGGCGACCCGACGGTATTGCCTTTGGCACTGAATGCAGCCACTTAGAAAGTGGCACACTGAGCAATGAGAGCACAAATCCTAAAGATCGCGAAGTTGTGGGCTTTACCAGAGATGTGCAGAGAGACATGGAAAAACTCATCATGTTGACCATAGAACTACCTCGCCTAGAAGAGCTCCTAAAGGCTGCAGCGGTAGATGCTGTACCGGTAGGAGTGGGAATCATTCAGCGTACGGCATTGGAGCAAGTACGCGCACAAAGACCAGCAACTGCCCCAGGTAACACAAGACTACTACCGGCATTACCAGGACAACAAAGGGTAGTAGAAGTACTGCAAACCGCCCTGCGTGATTTAGATGACTTGAGCAAAAAAGCTCAAGCCGAGGCCGAGGCCATGCTTGTCAGCCAACTCAAACGTCATACTGTACTGGGTGCAGATGGTGTGCCCATGAGCCTGCAACAGCTAACATGGATGATTGGAGTACTCGAAAAAATCCCAACCGTGTTACAGAGCACGACGCCTTTCCAGGGGCAGGTGCGTTTTTACGGATCACACATGGTCTTTGCCGATAGTAGTGGCCGTGTGGTAGCTACCGAGCCGCTCAGCCCTGTGTGCTACCAGCACGTGCGCGATGCCATGCTCGATGAATCTAGAGCTAGCCATGCTAATAATCGCACCATGAAGGAGGTGCGTAGCGAATTAGTGGCACGCGCGACTACGACACTATTGGGCGAATACGCGCAGGGCCAGCAAACACTGGCAGATGTGGAGCCACTCCTGAGTCAGATAGAGTACACATCTTTAGCAGTACTGGAAGAAACTGGTGTCTCGCTAGAAGCCCTAGGCGAACACCGCATAGAGATACTCAAGCCATTGAACGATAAGCCACGAACGGTAGCAGCACCACACATCAGTGCATTTACGATTAAAATGCAAAGTCAGGAGATACAGGAATACGCACGCATATTGCGGCTCTTTGGTCGCAAGTTACTCACGGGCGTTGAGCACGTAGTCAAACGACAGCAAAAAGATAAACAGGTCCGGAAGAATATCGAAATGGGCCAACTATGTGGTGTGGAGGTTGAGCCAGATAGCGGAACCATTGCCATTAACGAACCCTATACTATCGGGTATGCCATCGCCGCTCCGGACACACAACCTGAGCGTAGTTTTTTACTCGCTTTTGGCTGTGCCAAATTTGTCTGGGCCACCCTTTCTGGTACCGAAAGACAGCGCTGGCGCATGTTCCACCGTGCCTCTGCTCAATCGGGGACTTTACGCCAACGCCTACAGGCAGCTGCATCGGAAAGCGATGTATTGGTTACGGCGGCAGAGGCGATACTCGATAGCCGCGGCCCGCATTTGTGCAACATGCTCATGACACAGGGCATGCCAAGCGAAGAAGATGATTTTTGCACACACATGGCCTGCTACATGCTCTCGCCTACCGAATTCCGCGCGGCCGGAGCCGAGAATCGTGTGATTTTGGATAAGTACCGATCGATTCAGAATATTATTGCTGCTCGCGAAGGCGCCGAGAGACCAGAGGCTACAGACAGTATGCCGATTGCTTCGTACAAAAATGCACTCTGTAAACAGTTTCCCCAAATACCATCACTAGATGATTTTGATGCCGTGATGAAATTTATCACCGAACAAAGCAATTTAGCAGACTATAACAAAAGAACAGAGGAATTGGACAGTGAAGATGCTGAGCGTAATGACGAAGAAACCGAAGAAGACGAGGACGATGAGGAAGAAGATGACGAGGAATTGAACTATGAAGAAGAGCCAGATGAAGAAGAAATCACCCATGAAGACACACAGAAGCAGGGCGAGCGATACATTCCGACCAAAGAGAACATTCGCGATTTGATGAACGAACTTATCACCGAGATCGACGAAGACGAGCCTTGGACAGACCGAAAAAAATTCTTTCGAGATCTGTGGGATATTCTCCAAGGTAATGATGAAGAAGCCATGACGGACGAAATAGTCGAGCTGGTTGAAGAATATCCCGAGTTGGAAGAGATGATTTCCGAAGACGAAAATGCCACCGAGGCAATCCTGAGCGCGCTGTATGCGGCGGGATTTCTCACGCTACGCGACTAGTACCCACATCAACGAACCGCCAGCAGGGGAATCTTCGCCTCGTGACGAATGGCCTCTATTGTTTGGCCAAAGAAGCGATCTTTAAAGAACCGGTGCCCGTGGCTACGGAGCACGATGTAATCGATAGCCTCCTCGCGAATAGCGGCCAGTAACTGATCGGGCGGGTTTCCGTAGCGCACCACGCCACGAGCGACAATGCCCTGAGCGGCCAGAGTGGTCACTAGTTCGGCCACGTAGGCACGATCACTGCGGCTTTCTTCATCCTCGGTTTCGGCGCCAAACACTTGGCCACCCACGCCATCCACCACGTGAATCATTACTAGTTCTGCACTGTAACTACGTGCCAAGGCCACGGCATGCGAGAGGGCTACGGTATCTTTGGGCGAGTGCTCCAAAGCCACACCAATGCGGCGATACCGCGGCGTTTGCAAACCCTGTACCACCTGTTTGGCCGATTGCTGAGCTTGCAGATCATCGGTTAATTTAACCTGTTGAGTGCGTAAGCGCGGTTCGATAAATAGCCAGACCAGCAGGAACACGCAACCGAGCACCACGGGCAATGCCAAGAGTTGAATCCAGAGAACAGACTGACCTGCGGCAATTGCCCCTTGATACCAGCCAAGCAACTGCGAGACCACCAAAAAACCATTAAGACCCATAATGATACCTGCTGCTAGCCAAGCCAACACCTGCAACCACAATGGGTTAGCAAAGGCCCCCATGCGCACCTTGCTGGAGGTAAATTGAATGAGGGGCACCACTGCAAAACTGAGCTGCAAACTGAGGATGACCTGACTAAAGACCAAAAGCTCAGTGAGACGATGTTCACCAAAGACAATAATGGCGATAGCCGCGGGAATAATGGCAACCAGGCGAGTGATTAAACGACGCATCCACGGGCGCAGGCGCAGCTGCACAAACCCTTCCATAACAATTTGACCAGCCAGCGTGCCCGTGAGCGTAGAGCTTTGACCGGCACAGAGCAGGGCTACGGCAAACACGCTACTAGCCACACTGGTGCCGAGTGCTTGTGGCAATAATTTGTAGGCATCTTGAATTTCTGAGACCACAATACCCGAACGAAAGAACGCAGTAGCCGCCAGGACCAGAATGGCAGCATTTACAAAGAACGCAGCATTAAGAGCCACCACCGAGTCAAAAAAGTTATAACGACACGCTTGGGCAATGCTCTTAGGATCGCGCGCTACTGCCCGCGACTGCACAAGTGCCGAGTGTAAGTATAAATTATGAGGCATTACTGTAGCCCCCAAGATACCAATGGCAATATAGAGCGCCTCGGGAGCCGAAAACACAAACGGTGTGTGATTAGAAAGCGCTGGCACTAACCCACGGAGTACCTGACCCCACACCGGCTTTACCCATAGGATTTCGAGCAAGAAACAAAGACCAATGGTAGAGACAAGGAGCAAAATAAACCCTTCCATTTTACGAATTCCCAACCGCTGAATAGCCAGAAGTAAGAACGTATCGAACACTGTGATAATCAAGCCAATAATAAGTGGCAAACCAAACAACAAATGGAGACCGATAATGGTACCGATAACTTCGGCTAAATCGCAGGCAGCAATAGCCACCTCGCACAGCATCCACAAACAAAAGCCAACAGGCTTACTGTAAAGCTCTCGTGAGGCCTGAGCTAAATCGCGGCCACTCACAATGCCCATACGTGCCGCCAACGTTTGTAGTAGCACGGCAAGCATATTGCTGAGTAGTAGCACCCACAAAAGCTCGTAACCAAATTGTGACCCACCGGCGATATCAGTAGCCCAGTTCCCAGGATCCATATACCCCACACTCACCATGTACGCTGGCCCCGCAAAAGCAAAAAGCCGGCGTAAAAAACCCGAGTGTCTAACAGCTACCGATGAGTGGACTTCTTCTAGTGAGCGAGAGGAATTGGGCACGACTAAAACAATAGCAAAGAGGGGAGTGGAGAGCTATCGCCCTTAGGAAACCATCTCTCGACAAAATTAATACACTACCCTGCTTGATGTATATCCTAGTAAAACTGAGGTTTATTTTTGTAAATATGGCGGACCCGACGGGACTCGAACCCGCGACCTCTGCCGTGACAGGGCAGCGCTCTAACCAGCTGAGCTACGAGTCCACACAGTGAAACGTGTTGGACAAGGGTATAAAGAAAATCGATGATGCCAAGGTGCCAGGTTTCCCTAGCCGGCGTACGGTACCAGGAACTTTGTCCGCTGACAATTCTCAGCTGACGGTAAAACTCTGAGCAATAATGACCGAAGCACCGGCCAAGAGCATCCATAAGGCCAAAGCCACCTGTACTTCGCGGTTTTTTGAGAGCGATTGCCAGAATGTCGATTTGGTCAGAGTGAGATTCATATCTATATTATAGAATATATTGATATATTTGTCTATATATTGTATAAATTCATTGTGAAGCAACTAGAAACCCTCGAAACCATTGTGGCTAATGTGCAAACCCAGGTTCCGTTTCAAAATATGCGGGATTTGTGGTGGCTCAAAAATGATGCCGAGCGCATGCCCGACGTTTTTGGTGGCTCATGCGTGTGGCAGGTGGCTGTGACAAGCGAGGCAATTCGTACTCAAATTGGAGCCTTGGATATTCGCCACTGGAATCGTACTGGCCAGGCCGATGCAACACATATGATCGGTGCCGTTCATGATCGGGAAGATATTTGGGTATTCGAACCAACACTCCTCTTGCGTCGCTGCCTTAATTTGCGAGACGCTCGCGAGAAAGGAATGGCCAAAGTAGCGACCTATAACCAACAAGAGGGAAGAATAATGCAGCGCTGGGCAAATTACGCCGCACACGATCCAGCCACGCTCCAGCTACGATCGTTCGATGGCAGATCAGCTGCCGACACTCACACCATTGATACACGCCAATCAATTCCACTCGATCATCCTGCTGATCGTTTTAACGAGACACTCGCTCGCGACCAGCGCGATGGCTTGTACTATCACATTCTCGATGACTCTGGCCGCAAACACTATGCCCTGTTACCCCTCAGTACACCCGATACCCGCATGTTCGCAGGTGTACAAGGTGCCAACAAATCACGCGAAGGGCAGAAAAATTTTTTGAATATCATGGATCAGATCGCTGCCGTTACAAAACAAAAGGGGCACGCATTATTTGAACTCTTTCAACAAAGCCGAGATCTCTACCGTGAGATCCATAAGATGTAATGCTTACTCTAAGTAGAGCTTGGGGTTCTTTTTTACACCATTACTGCGCACTTCGAAGTGTAGGTGAATACCGGTAGGACCGTGCACGCGACCTGTGTTACCCATGAATGCAATATTCTGACCACGCTCTACATGATCTCCCGCTTTAACATACAACTCACGGTTGTGAGCGTAGAGGGTAACAAGTCCATTGCCATGATCGACTTCGATAACATTTCCGTAGCCGCCGTTATAACCATTATCGGCACGAATGACTGTACCGGCTTCGGCGGCAAAAATTGGTCCACCACCACGCACTTGTAAATCGAGCGCGTAGTGCCCCGGATTAAACCCCTGAGTAATAAAGCAGCCCTCGCATGGCATTTGCAGTACGCCTGAGGTAATAGCAGCAATAGCAAGCGGCCCGGTGGGCTTTTTTATGGTGGCTACTGGCTTACTCACCGGGCGAATATCACCAAGCGGCAATGAGATATCGCGATCACCCAAGCGCTCAGCAAAACGCAGAGATACGCCGCTGCCGCCAGTGGGCACATCGAGCACTGGTCGAGCACTAGGAATCACCAGTTGATCACCCGCCACCACAAAGCTGCCCTTAATACCATTTTGCGAGGCGATGGTCTCGGCAGAGACATCGTACAATTGCGCAATGCGTGCCAGCGTTTGACCGCGGTGCACTGTATGCAACACGCCATCAACGGGCAGAATCATCAGTTCCTGATCTGGCTTGAGCGCCGTGTTGAGATCTAAGCCGTTCGCCCAACGAATCGTTTCGGTCTTAAGATGATAGGTATCGGCAATCTGTTGCAGCGTTTCGCCAGCCTTAACCCGGTGCACCAGCATATCTCCATAAGCGAGACGCGAGGCCTGATTGGAGACAGTGGCTGTCTTCATTAAAAAACCATCTTCGACAAACAGATACTGCACTTCGGCAGCTGTATCAGCGCTATCACCATCGGCGCCAGTTTCGGCAGCTGGAGCATAGGGCGGAGTAATAGAACCAACCACAAACGCTGCCACCAGCACCAGACGGAGCCGTACCGAAATGCGCCGAAGAATTGGAGTGCGGGCAGACATTTAAGCGCCAGACTGTAAACGATTGAGTAGTGCGTTCATATCGCCGTAGCGATCTAGTGAGTTGAGCAGAATAACCACGTACTGACGTGAGCCTACTTGGATAATAGACGAGAGACACTGTTGAGCGGCATTCGTCGTGCCAGTTTTACCACCGAGCACCTGCGACTTTTGTAGGAGCTGGTGAGTATGCGATACGGTAATTTTTCGACCCGCGGCACTGGTAATAGTGGCCGAAGGTAACGACATGCGCTCGTGCACCACAGGATTCCGCCAGGCATACGCGGTAAGCCAAGCTAAATCGCGCGGGCTGGCATGCTGCTTTGGGCTATCGAGACCCGCGGGATCGGCAAAACTGGTTTCTGTGAGACCCAAACTCGCGGCTCTAGCGTTCATTTCGGCTACAAAATTATTCACGGTTCCACCATGGTATTCTGCCAAAATGTAGGCGGCATCGTTTGCAGAAGCGAGGAGCATGGCAGTGAGCAAATCACCCACTGTATATTGCTCACCTGGAGCAAAGTGTTCTATGGAACCCTCTACGCCTTTCACCACATCGCTCACTGTTACCAATTCATCGAGATCGTGGTGCTCACTGAGAATAAGTGCTGTCATTAATTTAGTAAGACTTCCCATCGGACGTGCCTTATCGCTGGATCGACTAAAAATAACGTTGGCATTTTCTAAATCTACAATGGTGATACCGGATGCCGAAAGCAAACGACGCAAGTCTGTCTCGCGATCGAGCGTTTGGTGCAGTGGAGGCGGCGCAATAGCCAAATGATTCACTGCATTTTCCATACCAACGCTAGCTGTTCCTGCCGCTGGAACAAGCCCAAAAACCAATACTGATAACAGCGCTGAATACATCCCGGGCATTCTACAAACTCTTGGCCTCCGCCGGAAGCCGTAATTTGTATTTATAAATTTATTTGCTATTTTATGCAATTTTTATTTATATACCACTTTTCCGCTCAGACGGAGGTCGATGTACCGTTGCACGTTTTTTAGCCCCACCGCCTTAAGGAATAAGCGATAGCGTTCAATTTGTGACGAAATGGAAATACGGCCATCAAACCACAAGCTCACGCGCCCGTTAGATAGGTGGAATTCCTGACCACGAATGTACATGGTGCGATACTTTGTAGCCTGACCAAACTCACGATTGAGGATCGCCTCTGCCTCCTGCATAGACTTGAATAACGTGGGTTGGAACAAGAGCGTGCCAGGCTGAGGTCGTACCGACCAATCCTCGATGCGAATTTCGGGCAATAGTGCGCCCGACTGCACATCGATGGCTTGGACATACAAGCCTTGATCGGTCAGAAAATCAGTAAGGTTAGAGGGCCGCACTGGTGGTAATGGCACAACAGAGCCCGAGGCCGAACGTACAACAATTGTCGCTCCGGTGGCATTCGCCGCTTTAGGCGGAGGGACGGTTGTACCAGAGTTACTGATATTCACGCGGGCGACAAATGGCTGCAATTCAACTCGAATAACCAGGCGCGAAGGATAGTGCTTTTCGATACTCACATCCTGCATATCAGGAACAGTATCCACGATGCGCTCACGCACCATATTGGCCGAAACTAACAGTAGCCGCCGACCATAGAGATCCTTCACTTGCTGTTGTACCGCTTCTGCATCGAGACGGCCATACTGACGTACAAGCTCAATTTCGCGCACGGTGAGGAGCGGCGAAAACAACACAATTGCCATCGCCAGAACCACACAAGCACTTGCCAATGCCAAGGCATAGCGACGCAGCCAAGCAATGACACTCTGTGACGAAAGTACGAATCTTCGCCAGCGCGTGCGTGCATATTGCGCCCAGTTACGACCACGTGCCCCATGTCGCTTTTGTGCAAAAGAACGCAAGCGAGGGCTCACGGGGCGACGGAACTGGCGCGGCAGGCGGCGGGCGGGGCGCAGCACCGGAATAGAATAGCAATTTTACTGGGCTTGTGTGGAACTCGACTACCCGAACCGACCATTCGCTTGCCCGGTAGCCACTGGGCAAATTGATGTATACCCTATACCCATGTCTCTGCGACTCGCCATAACCGCCGATTGGCTCACTACTTTTGCCGGTGCAGAACATGCCATTGTAGAGCTCCACCGGATCTGGCCAGAGGCTCCAATCTTTACGACGGTCGCCAAACCCGAAAAATTAGGCCCGTTGGCCGCAGCTGATATTCGCACCTCTCGCCTACAGCGCATGTACCGCTTACTCGGGAAGCACCAGCTCCTCCTGCCTTGGTTACCACGCGCCATCGAAGAATTCGATTTGCAGGGATACGATGTTGTTCTGAGTTCTTCGCATGCTGTAGGGAAAGGAGTTATTCCACCAAGTACGGCAGTACACGTGTGCTACTGCCACACTCCTATGCGTTACGCCTGGGAAATGGAGCAAGAGTACTTGCGCGATTTTCATGTGCCGCAGTGGCTGCGACCACGCGTACGTCGCTTACTCCAACGCCTACGCGTGTGGGATTTAACCACAGCCAATCGTGTTGATGTATTTATTGCTAATTCCACTGAAACCCAAACTCGTATTCGTAATTGCTACGGCCGCGAATCGGTAATTATTCCACCACCCGTAGACCCACGTTTTTTTACCGATGAACTTGTGCCGGCAAATGAACGAAAGGGGTTTTTGGCCTTTGGCCGCTTGGTGCCTTATAAACGTTTTGATCTGCTCATAGAAACCGCTAATCGCTGGCAGCTACCACTCACCATTGCTGGTACCGGCCAGGAGGAACAGCGACTGCGTGCCATGGCAGGACCCACGGTAACATTTTTAGGCTTCGTGCCCGATACCGATTTACCGGCCCTCTACGGTCGAGCCAAAGCTGTGCTGTTCCCCGCGCTCGAAGACGCCGGCATTGTGCCACTAGAAGCCCAAGCCTGTGGCACGCCCGTGCTTGCCTATGGACGAGGCGGCGCTCTCGATACGATCATCGATGGTAAAACCGGCCTGCTCTTTTCTGCGCAAACACCAGAAAGCATCTGCGAAGCCGTACGCGTATTTGAAACACAGTCTTTTGATGCAACTACCATTCGCCAACACGCTGAGCAGTTTTCGGCCCCGCATTTCCAATCACGCATTCGGGCTGTAGTGGAACATGCTACGCAGATTCGACCTCGGACAACGGTACGGTAGGTAGCCTGGTATACAGATTGTCGCCCAATAAGGCCTCGGGGTTATGCAGGTCACCTGCATCTTCGGTAGCGATATCGGCCGTAGCGTGTGCTGCCCCCCAACCTGCTGTTTTGGGATCCAATAGTGCCCGCACAAAACGCATTTCATAATCGGTACTCATACTGGTCGTATGATCCGCCGTGCCTCCCCGGCGCCCATACCCCTGCAAGGGGGCTGTGGGCAGGGCTGGCTGTGTCACAAAACTGGCAAACAGACGTGGTGCCACGCCAGGATTTTTTTTGATGTTATCCTGCAAATGTTCACGCAAGCCAGCCCCATGGCAAGCCATGGTATGTACGGCGTACGTATCTTCACTTTTGGCCATCATGGCACCCACATCCCACGGTTTAGAAAACTGAAAACCAGCCCGAGTTCCATGCGCATTAATATTTAAGACCACGGTCAGCTTTTTCCCACCGCGCTCTCTGCGCACGCGCTCTACTAAGGCTGGCACATCGGTGGTTGGATCATCGGTACAGAGAATAGGGGGGAGCACCACAGCACGATCGCGATTTTGGTAGCGACTCTGTACCGCCTGCGAAAAAAGCGTGGAACCAAGCAGATTGGTTTGCAGCGTGGTATCGATCGACTTTGGAAACACTCGAATGCACACCACATCTTGATCTTTGGGTAAGTCGAAATCATTCAGCGACTTACGTTCGGCGTGTGCTCGTGGCGAATTTTTACGGAGGTCGCGGGCTGTTTTTAGAACATCTGCCATGCGATCACTTTCGATAGCAGTAAGAATTTCGCGCGCCGGTCGTGTGAGAGTAATGCCACTATCAGCACCAGTAATACATCGCACCGTAATGAAGGATTCTAAGCCAATTTGCCGTGGCTGCAGTTCCCAATGCAACGAATCGGACTCACGCTTTTCAATGTACACATATCGATCGTGATCCTCTTTTTTCTCGGCGGTAATTTTCTGCAATTTAGTTAATGGAAGACTCAGAATGAACGGTTTTTGATCGACGGGAATGCTGGTGGGGTCTTTGATCCATGCTTCGACATTACGATCGATGCGAGCATGTGCCTGGCGTATTTTTTGATCACGAAGTGTGGCAATCGCCCGTTTTTGATCCGGCATCTGCAGGAGAACTTGTATTCGTGCCTGCCCCTGGGCCGTGAGCATTTCGATTTCTTTGGCTCGTGCCTGAGTGGGATTGCGCTCGTTCTCCTTTTCTAGTGCCTCTATCCTCGTACCAATAGTCATGAGTTCTCGATCTGTTTTAAGCAACTCTTCTGTCACTTCTGTTTCCGCCATACTAGAACTACTCCGCTCAGCGCTGGTCTTAGCCAGGATCATGTAGTTGATCCACGGCAATTGGGTAAGCGGCATGCGTAGTCCCGTCCAAAATTGCCGATCATTTTCGAATGCTCGATCAATAAAAGCTAGGCGCTCCGGGGTATCGCTCGCTTTTTGCATCGCCTCTTCAATGCGCGTAGCGGCTTGCAGCAAGCGCGCTTGCGTAGCCGGTGCTGTGGCCTGCGGATACAAAGTGAAGACTTGTCGCAGGAGGCGATCAAAAGCAAGGAGACGAGTGGGTGGCAGAGCTTCGTTAGCACTTTTGAGCCGAGCATCAAACTGTTCCAGTAGTTGCGTAATCTCGGGAATCTCCGCACTCGCCAAAACCGTCGGTCGATCGAGTGGCCTTTCGTAAATTAGGCGCGATTCGGCAATGGACCTCGTGCGGCACATACAAAACATATGCCACCAGCATACCTCAGACAGGCGTGACTCGCAGGCCTGCTTGGCTGTAGCATACCGACCGTGCTCCGCGACCCCATGTCTCATAAGGGCGAGAACGGTAAAGTAGCCATTGTTGGTGGCTCCGAGTATATGCACGGTGCGCCAATTTTAAGCGCACTCGCTGCCGAGGCCAGCGGCGTAGATTTGGTGTATGTCTGTGTACCCAAACAGCACGCCGAAAGTACTAAGCAGGCTTCGCTGAATTTTCAGGTGCATCCGTTTGTCGGTAGTGATTTAGCCGCAACCGATATAGATCACGTGCTCGAACTACTAGCCACTGTGGACTACGCCGTAGTGGGGCCGGGTATCGGCCGAGGGCACGAAACCATACGCCACATGCAGAACTTACTAGAGAGCAGCACTTGCCCTCTGGTACTTGATGCAACTGCCCTGCAACCCTGGAGCATCCAGACTGCCGCCAATCGTCAGTGCGTCCTTACACCACACCTGGGCGAACTGGAACGCATGGGTGTAGACGAATCCGCTCTCGCAGAACTCTGCGTGCAACAGGGCGTGACGGTGCATGTAAAGGGACCGGTGGATCGTACGTATGCTGTCTCTGGCGACATGATCAGCACCTCTGGTGGCCATGCAGGGTTAACCGTAGGCGGTACGGGTGATGTACTTGCCGGCTTAATTGCCGGGCTCTGTGCTCAGCACCTACCACCTGCTCACGCCTGCCATGTAGCCAGCCAGATTATTAAACGCGCTGGTACGCTCTTGGCCCGCACACACGGTTACGCCTACACCGCTCACCAGGTAGTTTCGCTCATCCCGCAGTTGTTACTCGAACTTTCGCCTGCCAACGCATGAGAAACGAGCATCGCTTACTTGTTGTCGGCTGCCTAAGCGGTTGGATCATGGGCTCCCTTACATCGCTCACATGGCACGGTAAATCTGCACCCGCACTACCACTAGCCTCAGTTGTGGAAATGTTTACCAAAGAGGAACCGGTGGCTACTACATGTGCAACGAGTTCGATCAGCAGTGTCACTGCCACGCTCTGCGCCAATACCATCCAAACATGGGATTGGGCCACCTACCGAAACACTGATTTTGCTATTGAGCTCATGCACCCCAGCACGTACCGGGTGGAAGAAAAAGATGGAAAAGTCATTATACGTTCGGCACAGGATAGCCTGCGCGAGGGAGCCATTACCCTAGAGCGACTGCGCGGCAACCCCGAAAGTGAGATCGGTAAAAACATGCAACGAGGTGGCTGGAAAGTGCGCGATCGTACTTCCGATGTGTACATCGGTAGTTTTTTTAACGACGAAAAAGAACCCGATGCACTCTGGGTACAGTATCTCTTTGTACGCAACAGCCCCGAAGAACGTGCGTCTCGTCGCTCGGTAATGATCCGCGCCACCGTGGTGCTGCCACGTGGCCTAGAATATGTCCAAGACCTGCAAAAACAGGGTATCCGTGATCCCGACCAGGTACTCAGTGGACCCGAGGAAATAGCTGCCACAATTCGCTTTTTGCAATTTGATGAATTGAATCAAAAGCGCTTACAAAAACGTTAAGCCATGCAACGGAATCCCTTTGTACATCTGGCCAAGTTTACAAATATTGAGGTGGCAATTTTTGATCGAACAGATGCAGTGATTGGTGACCAGGCCGCAGCCGCACAACTGGGATATACGGATGCCGCCGGCCTGCATCATGTACATGGGGCACGATCGATTATCGTCAGCGGCTCACTACTTCGCACCGAAAAAGCAGACGGGATGATGACACAGACTGCAAAATTGGTCCTGTGTACGCGCTGGGCCGATTGCCAAAATTTTGTTATCTACGTGCCAAAAACAGCGCTTGTAGGTGTACTGCATGTGGGGTGGCGAGGAGTGGTGGCCGAGGCGATCCCAGCCTTTATGCAAACACTCCGAAAAACATGGGAAGTTAATCCTACTGAGATTTTAGTAGGCGCAGGTCCTTCGCTTTGTGCTCGCTGCGCCGAGTTTAGTGACCCAACCCGTGAACTACCCAACGTCGCACCGCACTTCGTACGAGGAAGGTATGTAGATCTACAGGCAGCTGCCACGAGCCAGTGGCTAGATTGTGGCATTGCACTCGCCAATTTTGAGCGCCACCCCGATTGCCCCAAATGTATGCCAGAAAAATACTGGACCTACCGCGGTGGCCACCGCGAAGAAGTAGCCAGTGGCACCAGTAATATGCTGGTGGCAGTACTCAAAAAATAACATTGGTATTTATGTGCCTTTCAAACGCCGTACATCGCCTTCTGCTGCATCATCAAAAGTAAAAAAGCTCTCAATGCCGCACTGAGCCATGTGTTGCTTCACCTCTTCAGAAATACCTTTGATCACAATAGTAGTAAGCGGATCAATTTCTCTGAGCTCTTGGCGTACAGGCCAAAGTCCATGCCGGATTTTTTCCCAGGTGACACCTGTCAGATCTAGCACAACCGTAGGATGCCGAGGGAGCGTTGGCACTTGTTCAGGCACTGAAGTTTCTACTACGGCCGCACGTCTAAATCCCCACATTAAATAGAGAGGCTACACGGAGTTTTTTAAAAAACAATTTCTTTGCTGGACTCAACTCATAAACCGCAGTAGCCTGCGAAAGTCTCGACGATACGTTTTGCTGACAGTACGCTTCTTCTCTAATCACTCGTAACGGGAGGCTTACTCGCTTACCGCTGTGGCGGTAGGCTGCGGCCACCCACCTGACTACTCAGGGACGAGCGATCCTGTCCGACGGTCGTTTGGACGAACCCAAAATCTGTGGAGAAAGAATTGAGAATAGACACAAAGACACCTAGGCTACACACATGCTCACACTCACTCAGCGCCTACAGGCAGCCAATAGTGTCTTAGCTCCGTACGCCGTTACCCATAGCGGGGGACTGGGTCGAACAATACCCGAACCAGATGATGAGTTGCGCTTTCCATTCCAGCGCGATCGCGGTCGCATTGTGCACACACAAGCGTTCCGCCGCTTGCAAGGCAAAACACAAGTGTTTGTGATTGGCGAGAGTGACCACGTGCGCACGCGCCTAACGCACACTATGGAAGTAGCCCAAATTAGCCGCGATGTAGCCCGCGCACTCCAGTTAAACGAGGATCTGGCCGAGTGTATTGCACTCGCTCACGACTTGGGCCATCCCCCATTTGGGCATTTGGGTGAAACAGCTCTCAATGAATGGATGGTAAGCCAGGGTGGAACGTTTGAGCACAACGAACAGTCGCTACGGATTGTCAGTACACTGTCGCGCCACATCTCTGCTCAAGCTGGTTTAAATTTAAACATCGAAGTTCTGGAAGGACTACGCAAGCATGAACTCCGGCCCAATGCCGAGCGCAGCGCCTCCCTCGAAGCACAGGTGGTAGACCTGTGCGACGAAATTGCCTACTGCGGCCACGATTGTGACGATGGCCTGCAATCGGGCCTCTTTACCCTAGAAGAAGCCAAAACCTGTGGGCTCATTGCCTCGGCCTTGGCTCAAACTGCAGCCCGTGGAACTTCGTTACGTGGCGGCATTATTCACCTGCTTGTCAGCGATGTATGCCAGAGCGTGCAAGCACACATTCAAAGTAATGGCCTGCAGACACTCACCGATGTCTACCGATGCACCATCCGTGTGGATTTTTCGATTGTCATGCGCCAACAGATCCAGGAGCTACGCACGTTTTTACAGACTCGCATGTATGAACACCCACGCGTACTAGAAAAAGGTCGCCGTGGCCAAGAGGTCATTGTGGAACTCTGTCGTGCCTACTTACGCAAGCCCCCCACTAAAGTTACAGAGCTACAGCGCACCAACGAAAGCTCACTTAGTACTGCGATTGCCGACTATGTCTCGGGGATGACGGATACCTTTGCCACACAGCAAGCGCAGAATATCCGCCGCAGTAAATCTAGTAACTAACTTGTTCTACGCATAAAGTTGGGTAGAGTAAGGCGAGATGGTTACCTCGCGCAGTGAAAAGCGCCGGCTCTTACGCGAACAGCTGTGGAACGTGCTCCATTTTGGTTTTGGGCGCGGCGGACATATCTTCAATTTGCTCCTACTGCTCTGCATTATTGTATCGGTGGCCATTTTGCCGCTGCATTTTTTACTCAGTAACCCCAGTTATCTACAGATATTATTTACTGTCGATTTGGTGATTACCACGTTCTTTACCGCCGAATACCTCCTGCGTGTTTTTGCGGCTCCACGTCGAATGAAATTTATTTTTTCGTTCTTTGGAATTATTGATCTGCTCTCAATTTTGCCATTTTTCTGTGGAGTGGTTTGGGGGCAGTACGCACTCATCTTACGTTCTCTGCGCATTTTTCAGCTCTTTAAGCTAGGTGAATACCGAGCAGCCGCCGCCAGCTCCAATTCCGATCAAACCAAACGTCGAATCGGCCTGCTCGAAGGTGAAAAAGTGGAGTTCATTATTAGTATGCACCCCTTGTATCTCATTCTTGGTTGCCTACCACCGCTCGCTTCTACCTCGGCCGCGGTGGCTATTTTTACAGCATTTCTTGGCTATCCAGTGGCCGTTGTTGCCTCGGCTTGTTTGCTCTTTTTCTCGCTCTTGTTCCTCTGGAAAACCTGGCTCGATTTTGGCTACGATGTCGTATTTGTGACAAACCGTCGCCTCATTGTACAAAACCAGTTTTTCTTTGGTCGATCTAATAACCAAATCAACTACCACACTATTACAAACGTTAGCCCCGTGTTCCCCAGTTTTCTGGCGTACCTCTTGAGTTACGGCACCGTCAAAATCGAAACGAATGCCGCCGAAAAAGGCCACATTGAACTCAATATGGTCCGCAACCACGAACAAGCTGCCCATGCCATTATGGAAAAGTGCTACACGGTAGGTAAATCTACTGCTCCCTACAGCCCCACCTCTACGCACAGCAAGGCTTAAGACTGCTTAGGTAAATACGGCAACGGATCCACAGGCGTGCCTTTAACAAACAAACCAAAGTGTACGTGAGGACCGGTAGACATACCTGCCCCCTTGGTTCCGGGCATACCGCCAGAATCGCCAATAACAGTGCCAGCAAATACGCGATCGCCAGACTTAACACGGAAGGCCGAGAGGTGACCATACAGAGTCACTGTACCGTCATCGTGCTCAATGGTGATGTAGTTAAAGCCTAAACCATGATCCTTTACATCGCGAATAGTGCCATCGGCCGCAGCA